>JBIIUD010000046.1:0-9456 GCA_044340175.1 Verrucomicrobiaceae bacterium | reverse complement strand
AACATGCCAAGCGGCAGCCCGATCACACAGCCGATCAAATATCCGATCACCAAACGCGTCATGGTGACCCAGCAGGCTTCCGCGAGCGTGCCATCTTTGAGAGCCTCCCAAAGGTACTCTCCGACCGCGACAGGACCCGGTAGCAAAACGGGCGACCAGACTTCGGCCTCTACTAATAGATGCCAAATCCCAATGAGAAGGGCAAAAAAACCCGAGGCGACAAGGAAACGTTTCATTCAGCTACAAGATTGGAGGTGTGGCCCTTGAGGGCTTTGGTGATCTCACCCGCCATGCCGGCGAGCGCAGGATCGTTGATGTCACGGGGCCGCGGCAGATCGACTTTGAATTCTTCCCGGATTCGGCCTGGATTGGCAGAAAAGAGGACCACTCGATTGCCCAGGCAGACTGCCTCACGCACGTTGTGGGTGACGAAGATGACGGTTTTTTGCCGGGCCTTGCAGATCTTTTGCAGATCGGCATAAAGCTGCTCGCGCGTCATCGCATCGAGCGCAGCAAACGGCTCGTCCATCAGCAAAACACGCGGATTGGGTGCCAACGCGCGGGCTAGGGCGACGCGTTGTTTCATGCCGCCAGAGAGTTCATGGATGTTCGCGTGTAGGAATCGACTGAGGCCGACCAGCTCAAGATAATAACGCGCCACATCCTTCTGCTCTGACGCATTCAAATTCGGTTTCAGCTTCAGGCCGAACAGGACATTGCCCATCACATCCAACCATGGAAACAGCGCGTGCTCTTGAAACATGACCATGCGTTCACGGCCTGGGCCCGTGATGGGCAGCCCATCCATGCTGAGCACACCGCTGTCGGGAGTATCCAGTCCTGCGATCAGGTTGAGCAGCGTCGATTTACCGCAGCCACTGGGACCGACCAAGCAAACGAACTCGCCCTCCTCGACCGTCAAGTTGGCCCCTGCCAGGGCCTGCACACGGCCGCGCTTGGTGGTAAAGGATTTGGAAATGTTGCCGATCACCAGCTTGGCGGGCTGGGGATTGATCAGTTCGGATTCGATGCTCATTGAAATAAGGCGGAAGAGGTGGAGGGCGGCGGTCTTTACAGCATGGAGACCAGCGCGTCCAATGAAGGCATGTTTTTCAAGAAGCCCGCCCGCTGCGCATTTTCGACCATGAGCTCCAAGGACGCGCGGGAAATAGCGTTGGTCGGCACCACGCGAGCCAGAGCCCGATCCAGAAGTTCATCCGAAGGTGCGGCTGTGGTCAGCGCTTTTAACTCGGCTTTGACCAGCTCACGGGTCTCCGCAGCATACTCAATGATCCATTGCGTCAGCTCTTGATGGGCGATGACGAGTTTTTTAGCCAGCTCAGGTTTCTCCGTCAAAAAGCCCGCCCGAGCCGTCAGCAGCGTGTTGGTGGTTGTTTTGTCTTCGAAGAAAATCTTCCCACCTGCTTCGAGTTCCAAGCGGCTCACCCACGGCTCAACCGTCCACACCGCATCGGCATCTCCCCGCGCAAACAGAGAGAGCTGATCTGGATTCTGAGTGGGCAGGATTGAGACATCACCTCCGGTAAACGTGATTTTAAAACCTTGTTGGGTAAGCCAAGCCCGAGCCTCCACGTCCTGTGTGTTGCCCAACTGCGGGGTGGCTAATACCTTACCTCTAAAATCTTCTGGCTTACTGATGTTCGATTGAGGGTTCACCACCAGCGCACTGCCTCCCGTCGTCGCACCTGCTAGGATGCGCATTTCTTTGCCCCGGCTCTTGGCATACGCATTCAGCACCGGACTCGGGCCGACATAGGAGACATCCAGGGACCGCGCAAAAATCGCTTCCGCCACGCTCGGCCCAGCATTGTAGGTGAACCACTGCACGTCCACGCCAAGGCGCTCTTCAAACCAGCCTTTGCCCTGTCGAGTGAGTTGATGCGCCACCAGTCCCTGCAAATGCGAGAGGTTTGGGAAATGCCCAAAACGCAAAGGCGCATTCGGATCAACCGGTTGGCGGCGGCATGAAGGCGCGACTCCCCAACTAAGGGCTGACAGATGAAGGAAATGACGGCGATTCATGAGAGTAGGGAGGTGGGGATTAAAAGGCGTTCAGACTGACTTCAAGATAGGCAAAATCGGTGCCTTCATCGCGGATGACGTTGCGGGTGAAGTCACCAGGGAAAAAGTGCGCGTAACCCAGAATGACTTCCATTTTGCGAGTGGCCTGAAGACGGAAGCGGATGTCAAATTCATGACCCAAGAAGCGCCCACTTCGACCTGATACGTCACGCAAGGAGTCGAGCAAATAACGGTCCGTGGCACTGTCCAACCAATACCAACTGTGCCCGGCGTCGATCCGCAGTTTTTCATGCGGTGTCAGCTCCAGTCGCAGTTTGGGAGTGCGGATGTTTTCAAAAACAATGTAATCGTTGGCGGACCAGGGGCGAGCAAATCCAAAGAACCGCTCGAAGCGATTGTCCGTGCCATCGTTCGGGTCTGCGTCACCCGTGGCGTGGCCGTAAAAAACACTGAGTCGAGGCTTCCAAGGAAGCGACCAGCGATAGCCCACCTCTGCCGTTGCGGCCCAGGCAGACACCTCCCGATCACCATTTTCGCCAAACTGGTAGATGCCATCCGCATCAAAGTCGAAGCCCGTATCCCCAAAGCGACCATAAGCGCGCAAGCCAGGCGAATGTACCTGACGACCACCGTTTGGCACCTGCGAATCCGTGAACGCCAAATAGAAAGGCTCCAGTGTAACGACATCCGACCACCCACGCCAATGCCCGATCGCCGCCCATACCCATTGGCCGTCCACTGGACGATCCCACTCATAGAGTCGCCGTTCCAAAGGCTGCACCGCCAACAGGTCGATCTGCCAATCATTCGCCTCTTGTCCCAGAGCCGCCTGAAATCCCTGAAAGGTGTTAGCCGTGTTCCGCCACTGGTTATTTCCAATCAAACGCCGATCCAAAAATTCAAAATTGTGAATGCCGTAGCGCAGGCTCAGCGGACGTCCGTTGCCAAGGGCGTCCCGACCTAAAATGTCCTCAAAGTAGAGCTCTGCGTAAAGCCGAATGACTTCGAACTCATTGATGTCCCGATTGTCTTTTGGGAAATTCCCGTTGTAGCGCCGGGAATCTTGCATTTCAAAGGCAAAACGAAACGGGTCCAGCAGGTCGTGAACACCCAGGTAAACCCGCGTGCGGTGCAGCAGCGGTTCATCCAGACCGGCCACTGGCCGGCGGATGTCGTCATCACGGTACTCATAACGGAAGCGGTAGTCGAGCCCGATGTCCAGCCAGGTCCAGTCTGAAATCGCTGGCCAACCAGCGTCAGCTGCTGCGCGCGAGTACTTCGGCGGATCAGGATCACGGCGCGTGCTGTAGCTGTCGGCTTCACGATAGAAGCTGGACGCCTTTTCTTCACCTTGAAGCACTCCCACAAGTCCGCAACCCAGCCCAAAAAGCCAACCTATCATGAGCGGCTTTCCTGAACGCAGGCGGTTGGTCGTTACAATTCCCATGCAAAGGCAATTACAAGTTAGCAGCGTAGGATTGAAGCAGTCGATATTCCATCAGCATGTGTTTGACGGCAACGACAGTGGCTTCGACTTGGTGGTTCAGAGGTGCCAGAGCGGGGGTTTCAAAAACGATTTCCAGTGGCCGTGGCCGTTGTTCCGGCGGCCCGCTGAGAATGCCGAGATAGCCTTCGCGAATGATGCCTTGATCAGCGACGAAACCGTCAATGATCGGTTGTGGGCAGCAGGGGAGATGATGATTCGCCTCGGCAAGCGCAGGCCGTAGCAAGTGCTCACTTAAAAGCGCACCACTAACAAAACCGTAGCAGCCGTCGCATTCATCATCTGAGTGCAGTGCGATGATGCCATCATAGCGCTCCCGTCGCAGTTCACTCTCCAGAAACACCACTTCCGGTTCGAGCGAGCCAAACCAGAACTCTCGGTTCAAATCCAGCCCATTCTGATTGTATCGCGTCCCGAGGTTGTAGCCTGTCGGGTTGCAGAGTGGAAAAAAGTGCAGCTCAAAATCCCGCAGTTCATCGGGGTTTTCCGCAGCCCAGCGTGAAAGCTCGAGTGCCGCCAACACACCTGCCGGTTCATCTCCGTGGATGCCAGCGAAAATACCGAACTTGTAGCCCTGACCGGACTGGCTTGGCTTGCTGACGATCTTCTGAATGGTGACACCCTCCTCCACAGCGGCAGACTGCCGCCCAGCCGTGCGGGATGCAAGGCTGACGAAATCGCTGTCAGAGTGACGTAGAGGATGGAGACTGAGGTTCACGCCATTCACGACTATCGTCAATTACCACACTAAGCAAGTAGGAATTAAAGAGGTTTTGGCTCTGCCTATTCAGCGTGAACCATCGAGCAGGACCGCCAAGAAGCCATCGGCCGGATCAGCGTGGCGTTGCGCGCCTTTCTTGGTCGTTTTCTTGGTGGTAGTGGTGCTTTGCAACTGCTTGCGCAGGGTCACCTGCACCACGTCTTCAAGGGTGTAGCGATCCAGGATGTTGGCCACGGCGTTGCGCACATCGATCATGAGCATGCGCAGTCCGCAGTGGGTTTCATCCGGGCAGGTGCAGGGTTCATACTCGGTCTCGCTGGCGCACCCGATGGGCGCTAGTTTGCCGTCGATCAACCGAACCACATCCCCCATCCGAATGGCATTCATCGGTTTTGCGAGCCGGGCACCGCCATGTTTGCCGCGCAGGCTTTCCACGTATCCAGCGGTTTTTAGCTCAAATAAAATGGCTTCCAAAAACTTGAAAGGCAAGTGCTCCTGCTCAGCCAAACTAGAAACCGAAATAACGCCCTCGTTGTTCCAGGAGGCTACGCCTAGCCGGATCAGAGTGCGCAGGGCATATTCACCGCGTTTGGTCAGCTTCATATCGAGGTGCCCAGTATGAGTGCTATTCCCACTCTGTAAATAGAGATTTAACCGTCCAGAAGAAGTTTGCGGGCCAACACAAGTTGCCTCGCTGGCGAAATGGGGCGGTGCGGCTCTCCGTTGGTATGGTGTCTCACCCTTGCTGTCCCCCCCTTTTTTGAAGATGAAACCTTTCCTGATCCCGTTGCTGTTCGTCGGCTCTTTTCTCCAAGCTGAAGATTGGCCGCAATTCAAAGGCCGTTTAGGCAATGGCGTCTCCAACGGCAAAGCTCTGCCTGCGGAATTTTCAGAGAAACAAAACATCGCCTGGAAAACGCACCTTGGGGATGGCCTTGGCTCACCTGTCGTTCAGGGTGATCGGGTCTTCACTACGGCCATGACAGCGGACCAAAAATTCACGGTGTTCGCACTGGACACTGCCAGCGGTTCGCCGCTCTGGCGCACCGAGTTCGCCACTGGCGCGCTGCCGCGCATCACACCGCCCAACAGCCACGCCTCCTCCACTCCCGCCACTGATGGCGAGCGCGTCTATCTTTACTTCAGCACGCTCGGCTTGCTGGCGCTCGATGCGGCGACAGGCACTGAACTCTGGCGCTACGCCATGCCCAAACCCGCCTACTTGATGGACTGGGGTGCGGCCTCCTCTCCCATCGTGCATGACGGATTGGTCATCTTTTGCCAGGATGATGATTTGAATCCCTTCCTCGTCGCTGTCGATGCCAAGACCGGTGTCGAAAAATGGAAAACCCTGCGCAAGGACATGCTCGCAGGTTATGCCTTGCCGGTGCTTTGCGAAGCCAACGGCCGCACCGACCTAGTCATCGCTGGCAGTGGCAAACTCAAAGGGTACGATCCCGCCACTGGCAAGGAACGCTGGACCTGCAATACCCTGCTGCGCACCCTCATGACCTCGCCCACCGTTCATGAGGGCGTCATTTACATTGCCGTGCAGAGTTATGGCGATTCCACCCGCACCCTGAAGCATGCGCTTTTGGAGTGGCTCGACACGGACCAGGACGGCATCCTTTCGCGCAAAGAAATGCCCAAAGAATTCCATGAGCGCTTCGATGTCTCCGACCGCAACAAGAATGGCCTCATTGATCCTGATGAAATCGACACGGCGTTTCAATCTCCCGACAACATGGCCGCTGGCGGCAACATCATTCAGGCCGTCAAAGGTGGTGGTATCGGGGATGTGACCAAGACGCATCTGCTTTGGAACATCGAAGCCAAAACGCCCTCCAACCTCTCTTCCCCGCTGTTTTACAATGACCGACTTTATGTGGTCAAAAGCGGTGGCCTTGCCAGTTGCTACGACACCCGTGCCGGCAAAGCCCTCTGGGAGCGCAACCGCATCGGCAACTTCGGCGACTACTTCGCCTCGCCCGTGGCTGCGGCGGGTAAGATCTACATTTCTGGCAAGAACGGCTTCATCGTTGAACTCGAAGACGGCCCAGAGTTGAAGGTCATCGGCAAGCACGATATGGGGGAAGAAATCATCGCCACACCTGCAATTGCCGACGGTCGCTTGTTCATTCGTACCCGCGAAAACTTGCTGTGCGTGGCCGCCAGCGCAAGTGAGCCCAGCCTTGTCACCACCAGTCCCGCCGCCTCCATGGCCAAGCCCGCCGAGCTGGTGACTTTGCCGGCTGATTCTTCGCGCGTTTGGAATGGCTACACCGGCAATGCCATGGGCCAGGAAGCGTGGAGTGCCGCCGAACTGGAAGAGCGGCTCAAGCAGCTCGTCGTCCAGAAATACACCACCGTCGCTATCCCTGCCAAAGTGGTGCCTTTTGAACCCATCCGTGTCGATGGCGACACGGGAGGACGCAAAGCCTTTGCCGGTGCCCGCCTATTTGAAAACCCTGACGTCGTGGCGATCACGGAGCGCTTCCGGCAGCAGGCCACCGCTCTCGGTTTGAAGGTCATCACCACTGATCCCGTGCCGGCCTCAGTGCTGCCTCAAAAAGAATTTCCTGATGAGAAAACCCTCAGCGCCCTGATCACGCCGATGTGTGGCGAAGGCGTCGCTGAGCGTATGTGGCTCGGCTTCCAAGCCATCGACAAAGCGGCTGTGCTCATCGCAGAAAACGATGCCCAACTGGGCTTTCCCGCGCCTGACATGATCACGCGTCACCTCGAATCGAAGCAAGCGGTGCCCGCTTGGCTCACCGAAGTGAAGACACTTTACACCACAGCGATGAATGAAATGTACCGTGCCAACACTCGTGCACGTGAAGGTTCCAGGCGCCTTACTCTTTACCACGCCAAAAGGCTCGAATTCACCTTCCATTACATCTCCTGCATTGAGTCTCTGTACAAAGCGCACGACCCCGCCCTGCGTGAGGAGTCCCTCATCGCTGCGGTCGAGTCCCTTTACAATGCTCTCAACTCCTTCGCCGATGCAGCTCGTGATGCCAGTGATAGGGGTGCCATCGCCCTGCTCAACGAACATGCCTACCGCCCGCTGCTGAAAGCCAAATAGCCCCACTTCTATGTCTTTACACCAGGGTAGGTTTGCGGCATGTTATGAGTGCCATGAGAACGCTACCCACCGACAGTTCTCTGCGCCTGCGACTCATCGAGTTCATGGGCGGCGAGACGTTGGATCAAGCGTCTGCGGTATATTTGACGCACAGCGATGGCTGCCTCTATGACCGCAATGAACTGCGCCCACCGAGTGATCTGGATTGGTTCCTCGAGCGTCAAATGGACATCGCTCGGTCACTTGCAGATAAACAGTCTTTTTTGCTTCACTTAGACATTGAGTACGTGAACTTCGATTCGCCCGCTGAGGCCTACGTCGATCCTTGGCGCTGTTTTGACCTGCAAGAGCCTGTCGTCAAAGTCATCGAGTCCTTGCTGCTGAACTGGGGCATCCGCCCTCTCCATCTGGTCACGGGTCAGGGCCATCACTTTGTCTGGCGAATCTCTCAAGCCTCGGAGATAGCCCGCCGCATCGGCGCACTCGATCCTGCTCCAGAACTCACTCCCCTTTGCCTGCAGCGCCTGCCGACCTCCCTCAAAGGCACCATCACCACCACTCAACAAGCTACCTTTGCGGCCATCGCCCTGCTGGCTGAGTTCGTTGCCTTCCGCATCAAGCAGGAGGCCGCGCCGCTGTGCCAAGTGCCTGTTGAGGTCACTGCGGTTCATGTGGGTCCCTGCGCCAGCAAACGGCGTGAAATGATCTCCATCGATATCTCCGAATACGGTGATCCCCTGCACACCCGCATGACGCGGATGCCCTTCACGCACTACCGCAAACCATGGGTTACCGGTCTCATTCGTCACCTCAAGCTTGAAGATCAAATCCCCACTTTCCGCACGATCCCGCTGCATGAAATCGATGTGCGCCAAGCACTGAAGATGCGTCAAGATGAGACGGATGTGCTGGACTTGGCCCACCGCGCCTGCGTGCGTATTCCCTGTCAGGAGATGGGCACTCAGCACCTGCTGGAGGATTATCTTGCGTCGCCGCTCCGTCGCTTTCACCAGATGTATTATGAGGCACAGCATGACCCGCGCGAGAGGTGGCCGCACACTTACGCGCGCATGGATTTGAATGCCCTGCCACCCTGTGTCCGCCACCTCCTGGTGTTTCCCAATGATCTCCTGCTGAAGCCAGCAGGCATCCAGTTGGTGACTCGCAGCCTTTTGGCTCTGGACTGGCATCCGAGACACATCGCCGGCTTGATTCGTTCCAAATTTGAGGACCCTGCGCATGGCTGGGGGATTGATTGGCGGGACTATGAACCCGCTACCCGCGCTGATTTTTACACGCGCCTCTTCGCCGGCCTTCATCTCACAGGTGTGGACCAACTCATCGATTTTAACTGCACCTCCACACAGGAAAAAAGCTTCTGCTTTCCGCCCCAAGACGGCAACTGCTCGCTTAGCCCTGCCCACATCACCCTCCTCAACCGCCTACCGCCATGAACGCGTTCGATTGGCCCATCGCCCTCTCCACCGGCTGCTTTTATCGCCGCCCCATTCTTGAGACCTTACACGCGGTCAAATCGGCCGACTTCCACCAGATCGAAGTCTGCTCCTTTCCGGCTCATCTCGATTATCATGATAACGCCGCCGTCGCGCTTGCGGCCCAGCGTCTCCGTGAGCTGGAGATTGATCCCGTGTCTTTCCACGCGCCTTTCGCCCACCGTATCGACATCACTGCCCTCGACTCGGCCGCGCGCGAGACTGCGGTCACTGAGGTCATCCTCGCCTGCGAAGCCGCGGCTCGACTGGGTTGTTCCCATGTCGTCCTGCATCCTGGACCCGAACGCGAAGGCCGCCCCCCTGAGGCTGAATTTCTTCAGCACATGCATTACGCCGCAGAATCGCTCAACCGAGTCGCCGCCCGCTGCTGCCAGCTTGGGGTCAATTTGTTGTTGGAAAACATGCTGGCCCACCTTCTCTTTGGCCATGTGCGGGATATGATGTACCTGCTCGGGGAAATCAACACCTGCCAAGTCGGCACCTGCCTAGACACCGGCCACGCTCATCTCGCTCGTGAGTTGGACATCGTCATTCAAAAACTCTCCGGTCACCTCAAAATGGTGCATGTGAACGACAACAACGGGCA
>JBIIUD010000045.1:0-9478 GCA_044340175.1 Verrucomicrobiaceae bacterium | reverse complement strand
GCTGTCCCAGGCGTCCACCGCCGCATTGGACACACTTTCCGCCACCTCGCGAATGCGCGAGCCTGGATCTGCCTTTCTCCGCAGGGACTTTGCCGGAACCCCGTAGTTCGCGTTGTTGATGTTGCCGCTCGTGCCGTTCGACATCGCCGCCACAAAGGGCGGTTTGCCCGAGTAACGCGCATCCTTCGCCTTGAGCTTCTCGGTCATCATGCCGCAGAACACCCCAAAGTAGTCCGCCGAAATGGCCGGCAGCCCACCCACATAGTGCAGGCTATAATTCGCCAGCAAACCCAGCGGACGACCGTCTACCTTGCTGCGCGCGGCCAACACCGCCACATCCTGATCCACAGGCCCCGTCGGCACTGACACCCCTGGACTCACATTGCCCGGATTCATCCGGGCCCGGTCTGTTTTGATGCCAAACGGATTCTCATACTCCTGCCCCTCCTTCACAAACCACCGGCGATTGAATACCTGGCTTGGATCACTGCCAAAGCCCCAGCCCACTTCCGCCGCCTCCAAATTCTCATGCGCCGCGATCATCGCCGCGGCAATCCTCGGCGGCAAAGCCTTCACATACTCCGGATCAGGATCACTCTGAAAAGCTGGGGTCATCGCCGCTGCCGAGTGCGTGTGCGTCGCCGAAATCAGCAACCCCTCCCGTTTCACCCCCGTCTTCGCCACCACGAGGTCCTTCACCGCCTCGCACACCTCCCTCGGAATCAAACACGCATCCACCACGCAGAAAACGATCTCATTCCCCTTCTCATCCGCTACCGCCAGACTCCGCGCATGCATTGGATCGGTGATCGCCGTCGCAAAGTTCCCGGACATGCTCCCATTCACCGGCGCCGGAAACACCGTCGGCGAAATATCCGCAATCCCCGCCCCCGCCTTCATCCCAGCCCAAGCCATCGACCCCGCACCCCAGACCACCAGCGAAACACAAAGCAATTTCATCATCCACCCAATACCCCGCACCAGCCTCCCAACTTTCACCTTGTCCTCACGCCGCAGACAAAGTGGAGCAAGCTTCCCAGCTTGCTCTCTCCCGTGGGGCAAGCCGCTGGCTTGCACCCCTCAAGCCACCACCTCCACCCGGCTCGTCCCCCCCGCCCCACGCAGCACCCGCACCTGCGTTGTCAGCCGCTCCTTCAGCAAATCCACGTGTGAGATCAGCCCGATCGTTTTCCCGCGCGACCGCAGATTCTCCAGCGCACTCAACGCCACCTCCAGCGTCTCCGTGTCCAACGTTCCAAACCCTTCGTCAATGAACAGCGAGTCAATCGGATGATGCCAACTCGCCAACTCGCTCAACCCCAACGCCAAAGCTAAACTCGCCAAAAAGCTCTCTCCTCCCGAAAGGCTCTCCATCGGCCGATCCACATTGGCCTGATACAAATCCACGATCCGCAAATCCAGTTCATCCCCCGAAGCCGCCATCAAACGATACCGCTCCGCCAGCACCTTCAAATGCTCGTTCGCCAATCCAATGAGTTGCCGCAGAGTGAGCGACTGTGCAAAGCGCGAAAACTTCGCGCCATCGGCTGATCCAATCAACTCCTTGAGCCGACCCCACCTCAAAGCCTCAGCCTCCGCTGCCTGCAACTGCGCCCCACCGGCATCACGGCGCTTCCTCGCCTCGTCATCACTCTTCACCTGCTGCTCAAGCGCTCCGACTTCGGTGCGCTTCACGGCCACCGCCTCATGGAGCTGCTTCAACGCCGCCTCCAATTCACTCAAAGCCTCCCCGCTTAAAAGCGCTTGCCCCTCAAACGGCACCCGACGCACCTCAAGCTGTTCACGCTTCGCTTTCGTCGCCGCGATCTCGGTGTTCAAAGCGTTCAGCTTCCCCTCCGCCTCACGCAAAACCTTCTCCGCCTTTGAAACCTGCGCCTCATGCCGCTGACGATCTTCACTCAGCGACTTCCCATCGAGCAACTCATTCAGCTTGGCCTTCAAAGCATCCGACTTCGCTCGCAGTGAAACACCCTCCGTCTTGAGTTCCTCCAGTCGTTTCGTCTTGGCCGCTTCCTCCTGTTTCGCCAGTTGAATCTGACCTTCAAGACTCTGTCGTTGACCCCGCCGCTTGACCGCTTCCTCCTGCTTTTTCGAAAAAGCAATCGCCCGCTTGTCCAGCGCATCCAGTTCTCGCTCCGCCTCCGCAGGCCCGTAGGCGTAGGCGCTTTCGCCAGAACGCGGCAGCGCCGTCAGCTGACTCCTCGCCTTTCGTTCCTCCTCACTCCACTGCTCCAGCACTGCATCCGTCGGCGCGTTCACCGCCGTCAGACGCTTCTTCATCTCCACCACCCGCTTCGTCTCCGCCTCCTTTTCCGCCTCCGCCTTCACCACCTCCCGCTCCAAAATCGCCAATTCGCGATTCGCCTTATCGCACTGTTTTTCCATCGTTGCCAGCAGCTTGCGCGCTCCTTGAAGCTGCGACTCCAAACTCTCACCATGCGTCGCAAACGGATGCTCTAGCGATCCACAAAGCGGGCACTCTTTTCCCGCTACCAAGTCCTGCCGATGATCCTCAAACCCCGCCACTAGCTCCGCCTGCCGCACCACCTCACGCTGCGCGGCGAGTTTTGCTGTCAGTTTATCCACCTCAGACCGATCCACCTTCGCCTTCGCCAGTCCATCGTCGACTTTTTTCACCAACGCCGTCGCCGTTGCCTCCGCTTCTGCAATCTGCTGATTCAGCGCCCGTGCGTCCGTTTGACGCTTCCGCCCTTCCGCAAGTTTTTCAAAAGCTCCCCGCCATTCGCGCACCGCCACCCGCAGAGTTGGCAGGACCCCCACCAACTCGCCGTCGCCCACATTCAGCTTGAGCCACTCCTCCAGCACCCGGGCTGTCTCGACATGCGCCACCAGCGCCTTTTCAGCCTCTTCCCGCAGACCCGCCACTTCCTTCTGCTGTTTCGCCCAGTCTTGATAGGTCGCCCGACTCTCCAAAAGCTGCTTCTCCAACTGCTCGCTCTGCGCCGCCATCCCTGCCGCCTGTTCCCACACTGGCTCGCGCTTTTGGCGCTGCAGCTTCACTTCCTCCACGACGTGCTTGGCCTGAGCGACAACCTCCCCTGACTCCACCTGCTGTCCTAGCAAAATCTGCTCTGTCTCGGCAAGCTTCGTGAGTTCCGCGACGATGTGAGCATGCTCACGTTGATCCTGCCACTGCTTTGTCGCTGCTTGGCTTTCCGTGGCGAGCCGTTCCGCCTCCGCTCGAGCTTCGCTGACGTCGGTGGCAAGCTTCGCCCTCGCCTCGTCATCGAGCACCGTCACCGCGCCCAGACTGGCCTTGAGCTGCTTCACCAAGTCATCCTTTTGGCGATGCGTCTCATACGCCAGCACCGAGAGATCGCTGTAGATCTCTGTGCCTGTGATTTTTTCCAGCAGCTCGGCCCGCTCATTCGGCCTCGCCTTCAAAAACGCCGCAAACTGCCCCTGCGCCAGCAGCACCGACCGCAGAAATCGCTGCGCGTCCAGACCGGTGAGGTCTTCAATCATCGGGTCCATTTCCCGACCCTTGTCCGCCAAAATCTGCCCTGTTCCCACCTCCGCCAGCGTCCGCTGCACCGGCTTCAAATTTCCCGTCTTCGTCTTCCCCAGCCGCCACGTCGCCCGCAGCGCTTTCCCTCCCGCCTCAAAATCCACCTCCGCAAAGCACTCCATCGTGTGCCGACTCATCATCTCATCCGCCTTGTCATTCCCATAGCGCGCCGCCCGCCCGTACAGCGCCAGCGTCATCGCATCCAGCAGCGTCGATTTCCCCGCCCCCGTCGGCCCCGTGATGAGAAACACCCCCGCCGCACTCAAAGGCACCGCATCAAACCGCACCTCATGCGCCCCGCTGAGGGAATTCAAATTCTGGAGTCGAACGGCAAGAAGACGCATCAGCCAGTATAGGGCATTGCGATCAACCCCACCAAAATAAAAAAACGGGTTCCGTAGAACCCGTTCATTAAAATACTGCTGCGGTTATGGTGAGGCGATTTAGATCAAACCTGCCTCTTTCAGCGTCGCGTAAGCCCCATTCTTGTCCAGGGTCTTGAGGGAACGAGCTGAGAGGCGAACGTTCACGAACTTCTTCAGCTCAGACACCCAGATGCGCTTGTCGCGAAGGTTCGGGTGGATCTTGCGCTTCACACGTTTCGTGATGTGCTTACCGATACCGCCTTCTTTCTTGGCTTTACCACTGCGATGAATTTTGTGGCCGACGGTGACTCCGACTCCGCTGATTTGACAAACTTTGGCCATGATTTTAAAAAGATTGGGGGTGAAAAAGGGCCGGAAGAGTAACCACCCAGACCCAAACGTCAACTGGAAATGCCATTTCCAGCATCCTACCCTCCTGAAAACGCAAATTCAGGCGGCAGCGGAGCCTCCCAACACAAGCGTTCTGCCCCCTCCGCCCCTACCACCTCTAACGTGCGAGAATGCAGCAGTTGCCGGGGAAAATGCAGCAGCCGCTCCAAATCCAGGGTCCACCCGTGATCAATGAACTCCAGGTAGCCCCGCCCACCCTCATTGTAAATCTTGTCCCCCACAACCGGATGCCCCAGATGCGCCAGATGGACACGGATTTGATGCATCCTGCCCGTCTTTGGCCGCGCTTCCACCACCGCCACCGGCCCAAACCCCGCCTGCCCTCGCCCCACCACCGTGAACGCTGTCTCACACGGCGTTCCCTCAGGATGCACCCGCTGCCGCACCCAGATCTCCGATTCCTCGACCTCCCCAGCTCTCAAAATCGGTGCGTTCACCACCACTTCCTCCCACTCCGGCCAGCCATGCACCAACGCCACATACCCTTTCCTCATCTGCCGCCGCTGCATCGCCAGTCCAAAACGCCGCGCGGCCTTCGCATGCTTCGCCACCAGCACCACCCCGCTCGTCTCCCGGTCCAGGCGATTGATGATCGAAATCTGCCCTCCGTTCGCCAGCTCATACGCCAGCAAGTCCTTCAGCCCATCCCAAAGCGTCGGCACCCCGTCCGGCGTACTCGGGTGAATCTTGAGCGGCGCGGGTTTGTCCACCACAAGGTAGTCCTCCGTCTCATCCAGAACCGTGAAGCGCGTGTTGTTAGCGATGCCACGTCCCATGGTCGTTACCAAAACAGCGCGTCCACCACGAACACCGCGACCATCACCACGCTCACTGCCACCCGCGCCACCAATCCCAGTCCGGTCCCCAGCAGCGTGCCCCAGGTGGATTTCGCCGCAGGCTTCAACTCCATCTTCGCAAACAGCATTTCAAACGCAAAGCCACCCGCCAAAGGTCCCAGAATCAATCCCGGCAGTCCAAAAAACAAACCCACCACTCCCCCGAGAAACACCCCCCAAAGACCCCATCGACTCGCTCCAAACCACCTCGCTCCCAGGATCCCGCTGAAAAAATCAATCGCATAGGCCACCACCAGCAGCAACGCCATGACGGCGATGCCCGACCAACTCATCGCCGACTCCGGCCTCAGCACCGTGTGCAGCACCCCTGCCACGAAGATCAAAAAAGGCCCTGGTAGAAACGGCAACACAGCCCCCAGCAGACCCAGCACCAGCAGACTCACCGTCAGCGACCACACGCCCCAAAACGACCAATCCACAGCCACAACAGCCGCCGCCACGGCCTCCCACATCCCTTGCAGCCACTCCATCATGACGGCTCACGGTGCCAGACCACCTTTTCCGTGACCGGTTTGCGTGGCATCACCGCAGGCACCCGACCCTCCTTCGCCCAGCCCAGGTAAAGCAAGCCCACACACAGATCTTCCTCACCCTGCCCCAGCCATTTTCCAAATGCCGCCGAGCCCAAAACCGGGGGCGAAGACCAAAAGCTCCCCAGCCCTTCCGCTGTCGCGCTCAGCATCACATTTTGCAGCGCGCAGGCCACCGCCTCCACCTCTTCCAGAAACGGAATCTTTTCGCCACCCCGCTTCTCCACACAGCAGGCAATCACCACCGGTGCCAGCAACGGATTCTGCCCCAGCTTTGCCAGCTTGTCCTCCCGCAGCTCCGCCGCTGGCGTCACCTCTTGATAGATCTTCGGCAAAGCCTCCGCCAATCGCGCCCGAGCACTTCCAGTGAACACATGAAACCGCCACGGCTCCGTCAGCCCATGCGTCGGTGCCCACGTCCCATTCTCCAACAGCCGCCACACCAAGTCCTCCGGCACCTGACGTTCAGGGTCCATGTCCGCCGGCTTCAGCGAGCGGCGATTGCGAATGACGGTTGAGATAGCGTCTAGCATGGTCAGTCCATTCAAAAGCCTTACTCGATCCGCTTCAGCGCTCCGACCCGATACCCACCCGTTATGATTGCCATGTTGTCACGTTCCATCGCCACAGCGTCCACATGGATCAAATGAGGAAACTCGCCCAGTCGAATCACATGCACACCCTCCACTGGCTTCTTCAGCGCTTCATCCAGCTTGGCTAGGTCCGTGATCACCACCCCGTTCACCTCTTCCACGATTTGACCGCCCATGCGTTCATAACCCTGCGCGCTCGGCGTTGGCAGCACGGCACTCAGAAAGATGATCTTCTTGCAGCCTTTCTGCTCAAAAGGCTCCGGATTCTTCGCCAATCGTGCGAGCCTCAGCACCGGTCCACTCTGCCGATCCCGACCAAACCCCTCCAGATACGTCTGCGACAGTTCCTGAAAAAGCAAACCTCCCGCCAGCAGGTAATTCGGTCCACGATCAAAGCGATACGGAGACACCATCATCTCCGCCGGATCTTTGCGCATCAGCTTGCCCTCGAGCGCCACCGGTTTGCCCTCACGCGTTACGGTCACCTTCAAATCATCCCCCACAAACGCCCGCCCCCGCACCACATGACTCACACTGAGGGTTCCGTACTGCGGGTCCTTGTAGTTGCCTCGGGAGTCGATCGCAAAGCCGTTCACTTGAGTGATGATGTCCCCCTCCTTCAGACCCAGTTTCTCCCCCGTCATCCCTTTCATCACCTTGCTCACATACATCCCGGCATCCCCGTTCTTCATGCCCAAGTACTCACGGAACTGCTCGTCCAGCGTCAACTGAAACTCCACGCCTAAGTTCGGAAAGCCCTCATACTGGCCATCGGCGGTATCCTTCAGGAAGTGCTCAATGATCGGCGCCGGCAGCACCGTCGTCACTTGGTTCTTCGAGTCATAGCGCAGCAGCAGACCTGCCAGCTTCCCGCCCTTCACCACCGGCAGCGTGAAGCTATTGCCCTCACTGCGGATGATGCCATTGCCTTCATAAACCAAGAACACCGACCCATCGACGAAGTACTGCGCCGTCTCCACCTTGGACACCCGCAGCGGCGTCACAATCAGATCCCCCGCCGGCCCGATCTGCCAGACCGACAGCCCGTCGCCGATCCGCGCCCCTGTATCGATCTCCATCGGCTTCACCTCCGTGAAGAAAGTCTTCGCACGCTCGCTATTCTCCGCCACCAGCAGCGCCACGTTGGCCTCATAATCCACCGCCTTCACCCGTGCTGTCAATTTTTGACCACTCTCCGGCAGCTCCAGTTCGATGTAGGTCGAATCTGCCACCATTTGTGCTGTCACCAGGATCTCATTGCCCTTGATCACCACACCCAGACCACGCCGTGATCCCGGCGACTCCTTCTGCCATGGGATATGCGGACTGAACGATTGATAAGTCACATTCACCTTTAGCAGGGAGGAGGTCTTGATAATGGCCTCGCGCCCCGCAGCTGAACCGCTCTCGGCAGATACGATGTCCACCTGCGCCGCCGCTCCGGCTTCTTGAGCGGACGCAACGCTCACTGTTAGAAAGGCAAAAAGAAAAAAGAGTGTGAATTTCATGACAAGAAAAAACGAATGTTAAAGAGTTGGAAGGGATCACTCACCCAAAAAGGCATCCTCTGGAATGTTGTAGGTCTTCATGATCCGCTCATGCGCCGCCTCCGCCAGATCCCGACGCAGCACCAACGGGCGATTCACCTCCATCAGTTTCACCACCACAAAAGGTTCATCAGCATTCTTCTTGGCCAATGCCGCCTTCACATCCGCCAGTTTCCCGATCTTCACCCCATTGATCTCTTCCACCACGCCATGCACGTATGGCGTGAGAAAGGTATTCACCTCATCCGGCAGCACTTGCGTCAGGATCACTGGCTCCGGCTTTTCCACATAGAGCTTGTCCCCCAGAAAGTTATCAAACAGGTAATTCACCAGCGGGTCCTGGATGTTGTGCGCATCCATCAGGTTCCGCTCCAAGGGCTGGAAGACCAAGCCCGAATACACCACATAGCGCGGCCGCTCATCATAGAGATTCCCCAGCCGCACATACGGCGCAAAGCGCTGCAGCTCGACCGTTGCCTTCTGCTTGGTTCCGCCGCGCAAGAACTCGATTTCGATCGTATCCCCGGCAAACTTCCGCTCCACCACCTCATTCATGTTCACCAGTTCGTCGTCCAGCTTGATCAAGCCATTGTTGAAGACCGGACTCCCATCGATCGCCAAAATGACATCGCCCGTTTTGAGCACCTTGCCCCCGCTGCCCGCCGGCTCAGCGCTGCCCACCATCACACCGATGCCGTCCACGCCCAGCCCCAGCGCCTTGCGCTGCGCCGGATTCTCAATGGGGAAATCGCTGATCGCCAGGTCCACGTAGTGATCGTACTTGCCGTCCTCGACATCCTTCAAAAACCGTTGGATCACCGGCACCGGGATCATGTAGCCCACATTCTGCGCCACATTCCCGCTGTAGCCCTGAAACGCCACCCCCACCACTTTGCCATCCTGAATCACTGGCCCACCCGAGTTCCCGGGATTGATCGCCGCATCCACCTGGATCGCCAAATGACTGTCCACCCCACTGTGACTGTATTGACGGAAATCGATCCGACTCACCACCCCGCGCGTCACCGAAATCCGATCCCCCCCGATCGGATACCCCACCGCGATCACCTCCGTATTCAGCTTCGGGATGCCCCCCAGCTCCAGCGGCTTCAAGTGCTCAAAATGCTTCGCATCCTCCGCCTCCAAGATCGCCAAATCGCAGTCGTGCGCGATGAACACAATCCGCGCCGGATGCGGCTCAGGATCATTGGACGACCGGATCACCAGCTTCGTCGCATTGCTCACCACGTGCGCATTGGTCAGAAAGCGATTTTTCCCAATCAGAAACCCCGTGCCCGATCCCCCCGCCGGCCGGCCCCCGTTCCAAGGCTCCCGGTAATCCGGCACCTGCATGGACGCATCAATGTTGACCACCCCCTCCCAGGCCGAGGATGAAAGATCGATGGGCTGAGACAACACCTGTCCAGGAACAAACCCAAACAGCCAGACAACCGCCGCGAAAACTGGAGCAAATTTCATATAGCAGGAATAAAACGCGTAATAACCGATAAAAGATCAAGGTTCCCGCCCCCCGCGTCAATCCCCAACCTCAAACACCTTCCGCACCCGTGGCGCGATCGGCTCGGTCGCCGCCGCTGCACGGGCGAGCCAGCGGCTCGCCCCAC
>JBIIUD010000044.1:0-9496 GCA_044340175.1 Verrucomicrobiaceae bacterium | reverse complement strand
TTGCAGGTCGGGGCGGAGTCGGAGGTTGTGGCAGTCATGGAGTTGGAGAAGTGAACGGCGAAGAATAGGCAGCATTGAAGCGGCAAGGGAAGCACTTTTGTCGGTTGAGCCTCGTGCCCGTTGCCATCCACTCACGTGCGAAAGCCTTTATCGGCCCCGGCACGTAGGCCGCTGTCTTTGAGTGTTCCAGGCCGCCAACCCTGGGCGATTTCGATGTCGGCGGCGACCTGCTTTGTGATGGCGGTGATATCCAACAAGGACGACTTCGACAAGGTGAAGGATCTCAGTGATGCGATCTTTGACGAGCTGGGTTTGTCGAATGAGTGTAAGCCGCAGGGATAATTTTGTCCCATTGTCCAGAAGCGAAGCGGCCTCATTGGCTGCGCTTCCGGGTTCAAAATCTTTGCAAGAGACGGTCTAGCTCTTGAAGTAGCTCTTCATTTTGAACATGATCTGCTTGCTGATGCTTTGAACTTTGTCCGCAGCATCATCATGGTTGGTGCGGCTGCGTGCTTGATCAAGCTTCATTTGGCGCTGTGCCACGGCAAGGGACATGCACTCTGAGATTTCGGGTCGGCTTTCGACGAGGCGAATGATAGTAGGACGGCTGATCTCATAGATGACGGCGGCGGTGCGTGCTTGAATGGTGGCGGAACGGGGTTCGCCAGTGAGAAGGGCCATTTCGCCAAAGAACTCGCCGGGTGATAGCTGGCTGACGGTCTGCTCCTGACCACTGTTGTTGAGATCGACTTGAACATTGAGCAGACCCTCGATGAGAATGAAGAGTGATTGGCCTTCGTCGTTGCGCCGGAACAAGATTTCGTCGGGACTGAGCTGGAAACGTCGCATCTCGGTGGCCACTCTCTCAAGTTCCGCTTCCTCCAGCTTTTCAAAAATGGTGATGTTGGACAGGAGAGATACTTTGTCCGCAGTGCTGTGCCCATGGAAGTGCTTGGCAGGAAGTGGCTCATGAAAGACTTCGGCCTTGGTGTAGGCAGGCGTGATGCCAGCCGTTTGCAAGTGCTGGAGAGCGGCAGTGAGCACGAGATCACGGCTGGTGTTTGGCGAAAGGGGGTGCCAGGGATGAATCCAGTAGCGCAGGTTGTATTTGACTCCACGTTTGCCGGTGTTGCAGACGAGTACATTGGGTTTCGTTTCTTTGGAGAACCCCTCCTGCGAGGACACCGACTCAAGCGCAGCTAGCAGTATGCGGCGGACACGCTCGACTGGCACGCTGTAGTCAATCGTGACGCTTACCTCAAAACGTGTCATGATCGAGGGGCGGGAAATGTTGACGATTTTTTCGAGGCCTAGGATTGAGTTAGGTAGGACAATGGTCGTGCCATCCTCGCAGGTAAGCCGGGTGCAGCGCCAGCCGATTTCATCGACCTGACCAACGGTGCCCTCGCCACCCGAAACGGAAGGGACGACCAGCCAGTCACCGATGGCGAAATTGTTGTCAAAGTTAACGGCTAGGCCGGTGAAGAGGTCGGCCAGCAAATTGCGCAGAGCGAAGCCCAGGACAACCCCTCCGGCACCAAGGGTGGCGAGAAACGCTGTGATGGATTGATTGAAGACAAATCCGGCGATGCAGGCACCAGTGATGATGTAAACAAAAACGGTGCCGATGTCCTTCAGCACGCTGGGAACCGTGCGCTGCATCGCACGACTCATGGCTCCATCCCAGAAGAACCGGTTGATGAGCCGGTTTACGAGATAGGCACCAATGATCCAGAAGGAGACTTCAATGCCGGTCAATATTTGTCTGGAGGCTCTGGATTCCTCCTTGAATCCAAGCCTTTGGATGATGGTGGGCCAGTTCTCGATGATCTGAAAGACGAGCAGAAACAGAATGCCGCCGATCACGAATGACCGTATGCGCGGGGGTTTGGATCGGTTCAGGAAAGCGGACATGAGTCGGTCAAATCAATCGGTAGTCAGTGAGCTCCAATTTTGGGCAGGCTAGATAAGCTAGTCTATGCCTACGGGTCTCAAGCAGGCAGTGAAATAGTGCAGGACCAAAAAGGAAATGGCGTCTGCAGGATACCGGAGGGATTTAAGCGAGCTAAAAACATGGGCGGAGCCATGAATCAAACTCCCCAGCCCGTCAAACCCTTTACTGCTACGAAATTGCTTTTAACGGGATGGGGTCGAGTTGGGCCTGGGCGTGGAGCGGAGACGGGTTGTGAGGGGGCCTGGCAAGAGATTGGCGATGGGTTTGCCCTCTCGAACATCTGTCGCGTTGTGGTATTCAATCGTCTCTAACAATGATCAGCGGCTCAGTCTGAATCACTACTTTTAAGAATGACGGGCATAGTTGCATGGGCCGCTGGTGTACTCCTTCACTATCAAATTTCAACTCGCCGCCAAACGATCAAGTCGCCCATGGTTACCACCGAACGTCGGCGGTCTTGTCCTGCTGAGTTTTGGCAGTGTCAGCTTGAGGGGAGAACGCCCACGGCAATCACTTACTGATTGAAGATGAACTGCCGGGTGTTGATCAGTGCGTAGATCAGGTCCTCCACGGTGCTGAGGCCCTTGTTCTGGGCCTGAAGACAAAGGGCTTTTTCCCTGGCGGTGGGCTTGCGGGAAAGCAATGCCATGTAAGCGGCGTCGATTCTTTCCTCGGCAGACTGGGCCCTGCCAACAGTAAGCATGAGCTGGCTGTAGCGGTCAACGATCTGCGGCAGGAGCTCTCCATTCATCAATGCCAGAGCCTGGGGAACGGAGGCTTCACTGTTGCTGTTCTCAATGTTTTCCCGGTCGCTCTGGCCAAATTCGCGCAGGAAATGACCGCGCGGGGCGGGGCTTTCGATTTCCGCAGCGCGCAGCCACTGCCGGGACTGCTGGTCCCGCGAACGGTAGTAGTCCCGCCAGTGCCGCCGGGGGATGGCATAGTACATGGCCTCTTCGCTCCAGGCCTTTATGTCAGCTTCGGCGACCTCCGCCTTGGTCGGCTTGATGGTGCCATCCGCAGGGGCCTTGGTGCGTCCGCCGTTGGCAGCCATGGCTGCCTGCATTTCGGCACTAGGGGCGGCTTGAGTCGGAACGTCCCGATTGGGAACATAAACAATGGTCTCGAAGGGCTTGCCGGTGACCTTCTCGAATAGCTTTTTTTGGCCGGGAATGATCACTTCAGTCATGACGGTGCGGCGGGCATGGCTGTAAAGGGCCGTGATTTCACGGTTCATGGATTTGATTTTCGCATGGCACTCAGCGGCATGGGTGATGGCAGCCTGTTTTTCAGGTCCGGTGGCGTTGGCGGCGATGGATTGGTGTTTTTTGACCTCCTCGCGAGCCTCCGCCAACCGTTTCTGCAAGGCCTCCAGACCTTCCGGCTGCTGCTGGTAGTTCTTGGCGGCCACTTGAATGCTCTTAAATGCCTCAGCCGGACTGGCGACCTTTTCCACAGCTAGCCTGTGCTGCTCCAAGAATTCGTGGGTGGTCATGTTTAGCATGTCGGGATTCGGGTTGATCAGCGTCACAAAGCTGTCCCACAGTTGCTCGGCGGTCATGCGTCGCAGCAGCGGGCCCGTGAAATGGTAGGCGGTCCCAGGCAGCACCTCCTCGTGGGAAGCCTGGCGCTGATAGGTGCTCGTGTTGAAAAGGATGCGCAGATACGCTTTCATGTCGTAATTCAGGCTCACCATGAGCTTTTCAAGATGGCTCAGCAGTTCGGGATTCGCCGCCACGGTAGTGTCCGTGAGATCGTCGAGCGGCTCGATCAGGGCGAGACCGAAAGCCTTTTTCCAAAGGCGATTGACCACGACCTTGTTGAAGCGGTCGTTATCGGGATTCGCCAGCCAGCGTGCGTAGGCCTGAGCTCGTGTTTCACCTGGCTGATGAGTCAATGCATGGCCCATCATGGCAGCCGCTTTCACGACGGATTGGGGCTTCGCATCGTCATACTGGTAATCCGTTGGTAGAGTGACCTTGCGCCTCTCGTCAAAGGTCACCTTGGGGTAGCGTCCGAGGCCACGAGGCTCGCTCAAGGCCTTGTTATACAAACGCTCAGCCTGGAACAAGGCCTCCTCAGCCGCCCGGCGTGCCCGCCCCACCTTCTCCACCTCCGCCCAGTAAGATTGGCGGTCGGCCTGGGTGGTTATGTTTTTGGTCCATTCAGGCTGTTTGAACGTGCTGCGAATGGCCATGCCATGATCACGCAGAAGGTCGCTGATACCGCCCGTGAAACTGCCGCCGAAGTCTTTGATCTCCACGCCGAAGGTGAAGGCCGCCATCTCATAGAACTGCTTCTGGGTCCACTTGTCGAAGGGGTGATTGTGGCACTGGGCGCATTCGATGCGGGTGCCCAGAAAGACGCGCACCGTGCTCGCCATGTTGTCCAAGGGCATGCCACGATCACGCATGTAGTAGCCAATCGCACCATCCGACCAAGCCTTGCCCTCTCCGGCGACCAGCTCCCGCACGAACATGTCATACGGCTTGTTACTGCGCAGCGCATTCTTGATGAAATGGCCATATGCGGGGCCTGTTCGTTGGCCCTTGGATTGCACACGCAGCACATCCGCCCAGTAGTGGAAGTAGTGCTGCACATAGCCCTCGGAATCGAGGAGCTTGTCGATCAGTGCCGCCCGCTTTCCATCTTCTCTGGAAGCCAGAAACTCCTCAGCCTCACGCGTGGTGGGAATGCGGCCCACCACATCCAGATAGATGCGGCGCACGAAAACGCTGTCATCCGCCGGAGCGTTGGGCGTCAAGTTGTTAGCCGCCCAGTCCCGCGCCAGAAGCGCGTCAATGGCATCGGCGGCGGCAGTAACTTCGGGATCGGCTTGGGCGATCTTTGCAAGCCAAAACGTGACGATAATGGAATACGCCAGGAGGCTTTTCATTGAAGGTGAAACGCAGGATCAAGCCCTGGTGTTGCAGAGGGGTACGTCGCCCCACAGGGTGTGGAGCGGCTTTACTTTATTGGAACCTACACGCAGATTTAGTGGCCGTCATTAAAAGGGGAAGATTTTGAAGAAGGAAAAAAGGAAGATGGTAGCGATGACGTAGCCGACGAGGGGGAAGCCCTTGGGTTTGCCGGTGAACAGGGCAAGGAGGGCGGCGCTGATAAGGCCGAAGCCGATGCCCTCGGCGATGCTGAAGGTGAGGGGGATGCCAATGAGGGTGAGGGCAGCAGGAACGGCGATTTTGAAGTTGTCCATCTCGATCTCGCCGATGGATTGAAGCATGAAAACGCCGACGATGACGAGAACGGGGGCGGTGGCGGCGGCGGGGACGAGGAGGATGATGGGGGCGAGGAAAAGGGCAAGGAGCATGAGGACAGCGACGGTGACGCCGGTGAGGCCGGTGCGGCCACCGGCCTCGACGCCTGAGGCGCTCTCGATGTAGCTGACGACGGTGCTGGTGCCGAAGAGGGAACTTAGGATGGCGGCGAGGGAGTCGGAGACAAGAGCGCGGCCGGCTTTGGGGAGGTTGCCCTGTTTATCGAGGAAGCCGGCGCGTTTGGTGACGCCAATGAGGGTGCCGATGTTGTCGAACATATCGACGAGCAGGAGGGTGAGGATGAGGGGTAGGACGGCGAACAGGGCGGCGAAGTCCTTGAGGAAGGAGAGGTCGAGTTGGAGGAAGATCGGGGCGAGGGACGGCGGGGCGGAGAACAGGGAGCCGAGGGAGCTGGGGTGGGGGGTGATGGTGCCGCCCGAGCCGTTGGGCAGGAAGAAGCCGGCGACGGTGATAGCGCCGATACCGATAAGGATAGCGCCGTGGACCTTGCGGGCGACGAGAACGGCGGTGAGGATGATGCCGGCGAGTGCGAGGGCGACGGGCGGCGAGGTGAAGTCGCCCGGGGCAACGAGGGTGGCGGGACTGGCGACGATGATGCCGGCGTTTTTGAGACCGATGAAGGCGATGAAGATGCCTATGCCGCAGGTGATGGCGATTTTTAGAGAGTAGGGGATGCAGCGGACGATTTTTTCGCGCGCGCCGGTGATGGAGAGGGCGAGGAAGATGCAGCCGTTGACGAAGACCATGCCGAGGGCCTGTTGCCAGGGGACGTCGGCGCCGAGGCAGATGGAGAAGGCGAAGAAAGCGTTGATGCCCATACCCGGGGCGAGGGCGAGGGGGTAGTTGGTCATGAAGGCCATGATCAAGGTGCTGAGCGCGGCGGTGATGGCGGTGGCGACGAGGAGGGCGCCCTTAACGGCGAGGTAAGAGGCGGCGGTGGGGTCGGTGCCGATGGCGGGGTCGGCGCTGAAGCCGTTCATGAGGATGGCCGGGTTTACCGCGAGGATGTAGGCCATGGCGGTGAAGGTGGTGAGGCCGGCGGCGAGTTCGCGGGGAAGGGTGGTGTGGTTTTCGGCGAGTTTAAAGAGGCGGTTGAGCATGGTGCGGAGGAAGCGGTTAGCAAAAGTAGAGCGTGTGAGGCTGATTAGCACGCGAGGTACCAAGGGTGGCCGGATTTAGCGCGGGATGAGAGGTATTAATGACTTGAACGCGGGGTTTTGGGAAGGGCGGGGTGGGGGAGAGCGAGGTTAAGGCACTGTCTAGAACTCGAAAACTTACGGTTAGTTTGCGGCCGGCGGGAATCTGGGAAACCAAACTGGGTGGATGTGTACCTTGGCGGCTTCCCGCCTGTTTGAGGAGAGATTTATGAAATAAACCCATGCCCTAGCCTTTGGAGCGCGGCAACATCTCGCCGAACTATGGCGCGGTCTTCGATAGACTCGCGAACACCGACTTTGCCACCGCGCGGATAATCTCCCGCTCGCTCGCATGGTCCGTTGTAAACGTCACAAGCACGTAGCGCGCGCCGCTAGCCAACTCGACTAGCGCCGCGTCGTGCCGCGTCGTGCTGGTCCAGCCGGCCTTGGACCAAAGCTTGGCCCCCGGTGGCAAGGCCGGACCGGTGAACTTCGCCTGATCGTCGGGGTCGGCCACCTTCGTCGCCGGATCACGTGCGAGCAATTCCAGCATCTGGGTACTGCGCGCGGCCGATACGCATCGCCCGTTTGCGATCTCCACGAACAGCCGGGCCGTCGCCTCGGTCGAGAGCATGTTGCGCTTCGGTTCGAACATCCGGATCGCCTGCGACTCCCGACCATACGGTCCGTCGCCCCACGGTTTCTTGTTGGCGATCACGTTCTTGTAGCCGAGGCCGGCGAAATACCGTGAAACAGCCTCGCGCTTGTCGAACCACTCGGCGATCTCCGCGTCTGAAAGCTCCGGGCCGCTGGTCGTGCCTGTGAGCAAATCGACCACGTAGTGCGTGGCGTCGTTGGAAGAATCGACGATCATGTCGCGCATCGCGCGCCGCAATTCCGGTGTATCCGCGAGCCGCCCGTCCTCCATCCACCGGTGGGCCGCTGCGAGGTAGAACAGTTTGATGACGCTTGCTGGGTAAATCGGCATGTCGCCGCGGGCGCTCGCCTGCAGCGGTCGGGCCGGATCGCGCAAATCCACCAGTGTGACCGCCAGTTGATCCGCCTTCAGCGAGTGAGTACTGAACTCCGCCAAGGTCACGCGCACCGCTTCGTCCACAATACCCTGCAGAGAGGACGACGACACCGGAGACTGGGCAAATCCCAGCGGCGCAGAAGAAAGGCAGAGCAAAAGCAAAGTGGGCCGCAAGAGCTTGGAGATCATCGAGCAAGAGAACGCAAAGCTGGGATCTGAGCCAGCCCGTTTCGCCCTGCTGGCTGCTCTCCCAAACCGCCGCGCCCGGGCCTTGGGCGAACTGCTAGGACATTGCTTTTGAGGGGAACAGGGTGTGAGGAGGGGCTGGGGGTAAAGAGGGGCTGAGGGCTGACGAATGCTGGCCCTGAAAGGCAGTTCCAGGTCGGATTTGAACCGACGTGAGATGGCTAGGGCGAGGCTCATGAGGCATTTTCAACGCTCATGAGAAAAGCTTTCCTGCCCGCTTTGCCAAGATTTTTTTGGCCGTGGTTGTTCGTGGGACTGATTCGTGCTGGTGCGGCTGATCCGGATTTATTCGGCATCGAGGACGAGGATGCGGTCATCGCCGAGCGTGACTTCCTTGGCCTGCCAGGGTAGCTCGACGGGCGCGAAGGGGTCGATCCTTTTGAACACCACGACCACACGCTGCTACGCCGCATCCACTTCCGCCTTCCCACCGCCTCGATGCGCCGGGAGTTGTCCGCCCCTCAACTCCCCAACCCAGTTCTGAAACCGCTCGAGTGACTCGCCGTGGTGAGGCCAAGGGCGAGGCCTGGGGCTCAGAAAGCTTTGGCGATGAACCAAATCGTCGCTACCGTGCTGTAGGCGACGATGGCAATGCGCAAAACATTCGGATTGAGCTTTTGCGACAAAGTAGCGGAGACATAGCCGCCCACCACTCCGCCGGCCATTAGTGCGAGACCCGGCAGGATCAGCACCATGCCTTGGGTGAGGAACACGGCGGCCGCGATCACATTCACCACGCACTGCAACCAATTCTTGATCGCATTGTGATTGTGAACATCGCCCGGAATAAACATGTTGAGAGCGGCGAGGAATATGATGCCCATGCATGCACCGAAGTATCCGCCGTAGACGGAAATGGCGAAAATTGCGGCCATGCCCTGCGCGGCGTGCAGCGGGGCCGTTTTGACGGACGGTGAAGGTCGCGCGCTGCGCAGGGCAAGAAGGATTGTCGCAGCAAGCAATAGAATCGGAACAAGCAGCCTGAACACTTGCTCGTTGGTGCGCAGCAGAAGCCAAGCGCCGACGAAACCACCGAAAAGGGCAATTGGCACTAGCACCGCCAGACGCTGGGACGAGAGGCGGAGCGATGGCATGTAGCCCACGGCACCCGTAATACCGCCGAGCGTGAGTGCGAAGGTGTTCGTTGCGTTGGCGATGATGGGGGGAACTCCCAACGCGATGAGAACGGGAAACGAAATGAGCGAACCGCCACCAGCGACCGTGTTGACCGCCGCTGCTAGCGCTCCGACGGCAAGGAGCAACACGAAATGGCCGATCGACAAATCCGGTGACATAGATTCCAATGCGGCTGGCAACATGGATTGATTACCCGATTGCCGCGCACTCGAGAGATCGCCCACTCTGACGGTCTGCTCCCATAACGGCTTCACTTGCTAAAAGTGCCGCTTCCCCGGCAGCTCCCCACGACAAAGTCACACCCGAGCCGCCGTGCCCGTAATTATGCACGACCGCAATACCGTCCTCGCATTCGACGCGCACCCCAGCGCGACGAAAAGGGCGCAGACCGACACGAAGCTCGGAATGCTCGGAGATCTCGGCATTGGCGAGACAGGGCATGAACTGGGTGCACCGCTCCATGATCGAATCTACGATCGAAGTTCGCTCCGATCACAGCTCCGTCGTCCATCTGTCAGGATGTGCGATGCCCCCGAGGATCAGACGATCACGACCACGAGGCACAATGAAGAGAAAACCTCCTCCGCTCGCAGAATCCGTCAGTGAGCTGCAATGGGCAGTCGTTACTTTGGGGAAATGTTGGCCGTCATTTTCAACCAGCAACCAAGCCCCGCGAACAGGAATCACGTCGTCA
>JBIIUD010000043.1:0-9520 GCA_044340175.1 Verrucomicrobiaceae bacterium | reverse complement strand
TTTGGAAGCCCAGACTACCGCAGGGGGTGCTCCTGCCGTTGCCTTGCAATCATCGACTGCCTCTGCCCAGGCCGAAGCAGTTGCCCTCAAAGAGCGCTACCTGCAACTGCGTGGTCTTTTGGAGGCACTTGACCTCAGCGCGATCGAAGAGGGGGGCGATGAAAAAGCCAATCGTTTGATCGCTGCTCTGAACGATCTGCGAATCATTAAAGACGAGCAAAAGCGACTCGCTGATGCCCTCTTCAAATTGCTCGAAGCCTCCATGGAGTTCAGTCAGGTGGCCACTCCTGGAAATCCCGAGTCCGTGCAGAAACTTGGCTCTGCCATGCAATCTGCCGAGTCGGCTTTGAAATCCTCCATCACCCAAGCTGGGGAACCCGATAAGAAGGAACTTACGGAAGCTAGCGTGGTCAGCATCAAGACTGAACTGGGTGTGGTTGTTCTGGATGTAGGCACCAAAGACGGCGCCAAGCCTGGGATGCCGTTCAACATTTTTCGCGCTGACAAACCCATCGCCCGTGTCCTCGTGACCGACGTTCGCTCCACCGTGTCAGGTGCAGTGATCCGCGAACTTTTTAGTCCCTCAGATAAGCTCATGATCGGCGACCGCGGCCAAGCGGATGCCACCCAATCCTTCTAATCAACGTATATTATGGAAGTCCGCTCTGTTCATCGTTTCGCACGCATCTCCTCGCAAAAAGCCAGGCAAGTCACTCGCGCCATCACCGGCATGCCAGTTTCTCAAGCCCTGAGCGTGCTCGACTTCACACCCAAAAAGGCCGCTCAACTCATCGGCAAAGTCCTCCGCACGGCTATCGCGAATGCCGAGAACAATCATGAACTCGACACTGAAGATTTGATCATCACCAGTGCCATTGCCACTCCGGGACCAACCTTGAAGCGCATCATGCCCCGCGCTCGCGGTTCTGCAGGAGGCATCAAAAAGCGCTCCTCACACATCACCGTCATTCTGGGCGCAGGTCCTGAAAAAGCAGAAACCAAGGCACCCAAATCTGCCAAGAGATCCGCTCCAAAAAAAGCTGAGTCGGCCCCAAAAGCTGAACAAGAATAAGGCATCCACAATCGCAACCCGAAACACTTATTATGGGACAGAAAGTAAATCCGATCGGCTTCCGCCTCGCAGTCACGAAAGACTGGCGCTCCAAGTGGTATGCTCCTGACAAAGAATTCGCAGACGCTTTGCATAGCGACCTTGCCATCCGCAAGTATCTGAAGGACAAATTGATGACAGCCGCTGTCGCTAAAATCATCATTGAGCGCGCCTGGAATCAAGTTCGTGTCACCCTCCACACTGCCCGCCCAGGCTTGGTCATTGGTCGTAAAGGTGAAGCCATCGAAGAGATGAGCCAAAAGATCTCCGGCATGTGCGGTGGTCGCCAAGTCAAAATCGACATTTTCGAGATCAAGCAGCCTGAACTTGACGCCCAACTCGTCGCTGAAAACATCGCTGTTCAGCTCGAACGCCGGATCTCATTCCGCCGCGCCATGAAGCGTTCCGTTCAGATCGCCATGGACATGGGCGCTGAAGGCATCCGGATCCGCTGCGCAGGTCGTCTTGGCGGCGCTGACATCGCCCGTGCCGAACAGTATCGTCAAGGCAAAGTGCCTCTTCAAACCCTGCGTGTGCCATTGGATTATGGTTTCGCCGAGGCCAACACCGTCTATGGCATCATCGGTGTCAAGGTTTGGTTGAACCGCGGCAATGCTCCTGAAGGAACGTCGCCTCGTCCAAATGATCGTCGTCGCGAACGCCGTCCTGGTGGTGGTGGTGGCGGTGGTCGCCCAGGCGAGCGCCCTGCTTATAGCCGTGGCAATGATCGCTACAATAATCCGGCGCCTGCTGCCGCTCCTGAATCGGCTCCTGCTCCTGCCGCCGAGTAATTCCTCAATCACCTGTAGTTAGACACTCAACTCTTTTTCATCATGGCCCTACTTCCAAGTCGCGTCAAATATCGTAAGTCTCAGCGTGGTAGCCGTAAAGGCACCGCATCTCGTGGCAACAAGCTTGATTTCGGTGATTTCGGTCTCCAAACGCTTGATCGCGGCTGGGTAAAGAACAATCAGATCGAGGCCTGCCGGGTTGCTATCACCCGCTACCTGAAAAGAAAAGGTCGTGTGTTCATTCGCATTTTCCCTCACAAGCCAGTGACCGCCCGCCCACCCGAAACACGGATGGGTAAAGGTAAAGGTGCTCCAGAATTCTGGGTCGCTGTCGTGCTTCCAGGCCACATGCTGTTTGAAGTCTCGGGGGTGAACGAAGCCACCGCTCGCGAAGCCTGCCGTCTTGCTGCCAACAAATTGGGCATCCGCACCCGCTTTGTTTCGCGTGCCTCCACGCACGCTTAATTTTATCAACTATAACCGTTACGCATCGAAATGAAGATCAAAGAACTCAGAGAATTGACCGTGGACGAGCTGGGCGCGCGTCGTAACGAGCTGAAACAAGAACTCGTCAACCTTCGCATCCAAGCTCAAGTCGGCCAACTGGAAAATCCCTCCCGTGTGAAGACGATCCGGCGCGAAGTGGCCCGCATTGAAACCCTTATTAGCGCACGCCGCCTGGCTGTCTCCTGAGAGACGAAGGCCGCCGCTGTCAATCAACATTCCGCAAACGAAATTATCCATGAGCGAAGAAACCGCCACACCCGCCCCGACGAGCGACTCCGTCGATGAACGTAACAGCCTGCGCAAGACACGCGTTGGTGTTGTGACTTCTGACAAAATGAACAAGACCATCGTGGTCGAAGTGGAGCGTCGCGTTCCGCACCCCCGCTTCAAAAAGATTGTTCGTCGCACTTCCAAATTCCACGCTCATGATGAGAAGGAAGAGGCCAAGATCGGTGACAAGGTCCGCATCATGGAAACCCGCCCGCTTAGCAAAACCAAGCGCTGGCGCCTGATTGAAGTATTGGCCCACTAATCCCGGGAACCTGACAATTTTTCGCATACAAACAAGACAACCAATTTAGGAGGAAACGAGAATGGTACAGATGGAATCAGCCCTGGTGGTGGCAGACAACACCGGAGCCCGCAGCGCCAAAATGATTGGTGTGCTAGGCAAGAAAAACACCCGCCACGCTTACGTGGGGGACATCATTACCGCCCACATTCGTGAATCCACTCCGACCGCGGCGGTGAAGAAGGGTGAGGTCGTTCGTGCGGTGGTCGTGCGTAGCGCCTATCCCATTCGCCGCGCCGATGGCTCCGTGCTTCGTTTTGATACTAACGCTATTGTCATCATCGACAAAGACAACAACCCCAAAGGAAGTCGTATCTTTGGACCCGTCGCACGTGAGCTTCGGGACAAGAACTTCATGAAGATCGTTTCCCTCGCCCCCGAAGTGCTATGAGCCGCATTAAAACCCACGTTCGCAAAGGAGACCTCGTCGAGGTCGTCGCCGGTGCCCACAAAGGCGCCCAAGGAACCATTCTCGAAGTCCAGCCTATCAAAGGCCGGGTCCTCGTCGAAGGTGTCCGCCTGATCAAGAAGGCAGTCCGCCCCTCCCAGGCCAATCCCAATGGTGGCATCATTGAAAAAGAAGGCCCCATCCACATTTCCAACATCAAACGCGCAGACGCACCAAAAGCACCTGCGGCGAAGAAGAAAGTTGCCAAGAAGAAGTAGTTAGCTTAATTGCCTCCCCCTCAGTTCCCGCTCGGCATCCCGCCTTGCGCGCAGAGGAAAGGCGGCGCATCCCCACCAAACATCCATGGAACCCGAATTGTTAACGCTGTATACCACTAAGGTACGCGACCAGCTCAAGTCAAAGCTGGGCCTTGAGAATATTCATCAAGTCCCCGCGCTGCAAAAAATCGTCATTAACTGCTCTGTTGGCTCTCAAGCCGAGCGCAAGCAAGCCGTTGAGGACGCTCAATCTGAGCTTGGCCTCATTACCGGTCAGAAAGCAGTCGTTACCTTTTCGAAAAAGGCGATCGCGAACTTCAAACTGCGCGCTGGTGAACCTGTCGGCGTCAAAGTCACCCTTCGTGGCCGCCGCATGTATGACTTCCTGATGCGTTTGGTCAAGACCGCGATTCCGCGGATTCGCGACTTCCGTGGCGTTGCTCCCAAAGCTTTTGATGGCCGTGGCAACTACACTCTTGGCATTGCCGATCAGAGCATTTTCCCTGAAATTGAGCTGGATAAGGTGAAGCGCACATTGGGTTTTGACATCACTTTTGTGACCTCCACCAATCATGATGACCATGCCCGTGAATTGCTTGCACTTCTCGGCATCCCCTTCCGCCAGCGGACTCCCCAGGCGCAAACGGCAACTGAACCAGCGGAACAAGCCGCCTAATCTTTGAACTTTTTCGAGACTCTGTTATGACTGATCCAATCGCCGATTTTCTCACCCGAATCCGTAACGGCTGCATGGCCGGCAAGGAGGAGGTGTTCGCGCCATTCTCGCGCATGAAGGCCGAAATTTCCCGCATCCTGCAGGAAGAAGGTTACATCTGGGGCTACGAGGTCGACACCTCTGAAACCCATCCTCGTTTGAAGGTTAAAATCAAGTATCAGGGCCGCGTTCCTGTGCTTCGTAACATTCAGCGCGTCAGCAAGCCTGGTCTGCGCAAATACGTTTCTGTTGACGAGATCCCCCGTGTACTCGGTGGCCTCGGCATTTCCATTCTTTCCACATCCAACGGTCTGATGACCGGTTCCAAGGCACGCAAGGCCAAGGTCGGTGGTGAACTTCTTGCACTCGTCTATTAAGGAGATCGAAAAACATGTCCCGCGTCGGTAAACTACCCATTTCCATCCCTGACAAAGTCACCATCAAGGTGGCTGATGATCGCAGCATCCTCATTGAGGGTCCCAAAGGTAAGCTTTCTTGGAAGCTACCTGAGGGTGTGAAGCTTGATCAAGATCAGGGCATCGTCACCATCGTTCGTGAGAACGAGGAGCGCCACACACGTGCCATGCACGGCACCACTCAGCGGTTGCTCGGCAACATGGTTGAAGGTGTCAGCAAAGGCTTCCGTAAAGATCTTGAAATCCATGGCGTCGGTTTCCGTGCTGCGGTGAAGGGCGACAACCTCGATCTGAACCTCGGGCAATCCCATCCTCGCCTTCACCCGATTCCTACCGGAATCACCGTCACAGTGGCTGACAATACCAAAATCGCCATTGAAGGCATCGACAAACAATTGGTTGGTCAAGTAGCCGCCGATATCCGGTCCTATTACCCGCCGGAACCCTACAAGGGTAAGGGCGTGCGTTACGCTGGTGAACAGATCCGCCGTAAAGCGGGCAAGAGTGTGAAATAACCTTTGAGACGAAAACGATCATGGCTTTGAAAAATCGTAAAACCAATCGCGTGCAGGTCCACAAACGGATCCGCAAAAAACTTCGCGGCTCAACGGCACGTCCCCGCTTGGCGGTGTTCTTCTCCAATAAGAACGTCTATGTCCAGCTTATTGACGATGACAAGGGGCGCACCCTCTGTTCTGCCTCCAGCAAGGAGAAAGACTTCGGCGCAGCCGGTTCCAACGTCGAGACCGCTACTAAAGTGGGTCAAGCCGTCGCCGAGCGTGCTCTTGCACAAAACATTAGCAGCGTCGTGTTTGACCGCGGCGGCTTCACCTTCCACGGGAAGGTCAAAGCGCTGGCGGATGCCGCGCGTGAAAAAGGACTTCAGTTTTAATCTCAGAACCCTCCGACCGATTTTATGGCAGCATATCAAGACAGCCCCGCCCGTGATGGCGATTCCAGCGCACCTGAAACCATTGAGAAAGTGGTCCACATCAACCGCTGCGCAAAGGTGGTGAAAGGCGGACGCCGTTTCAGCTTCAGTGCCCTCGTCGTCTCTGGCGATCAACAAGGCAAAGTAGGCTGCGGATTTGGCAAGGCCAATGAAGTTGCCGATGCCATTCGCAAGGCCTCTGAAGCCTCCCGGCGTAACATGGAGACTGTCAAAATCCTTGGCAGCACCATTCCGCATGAGGTGATTGGCGAACATGGTGGTGGTCGTATTCTCCTCCGTCCAGCTTCACCAGGAACTGGCATCATTGCTGGTGGTGGTGCACGCGCTGTGCTTGAAGCTGCGGGTGTTCGTGATGTGATCGGTAAGTCCTTTGGCTCCTCCAATCACGCCAACGTGGTGCGGGCCACCCTCGCCGCCCTCGGTGTCCTGCGGATGCCTGACGAGATCCTCCGCGCTCGCGGTAAGGAAGTGAAAGAACGCAAAGCCCTGTAAGGTTTAACCCCTGATTTTAATAGATTCCCCCCATGAGACTGCACGATTTGAAACCCAACCGCGGAGCTGTGAAGCGTCGCAAACGCATTGGCTGCGGCGAAAGTTCGGGCCACGGCAAGACCTCCTGTAAAGGACACAAAGGGCAAAAAGCTCGCGCGGGTGCAGGCATTCGGCCTGGCTTCGAAGGTGGTCAGATGCCACTTTTCCGCCGTCTTCCCAAGAAGGGCTTTTCCAATGCGGCCTTCAAAACCAAGGTTGAAGTCGTCAATCTCAGCAGCCTTGAGAAGGCGTTTGCTGATGGCGATACAGTGACCGAATTGACTTTGAGAGAGAAGAATCTGGTCAACCGCAGCTGCGATCAGGTGAAGATCCTTGGGAACGGGGAAATCACGCGCAAGCTGACTGTCCAAGTTGATCACGTTAGCGCTTCCGCTCGCGAGAAGATCGAGAAGGCAGGCGGAACTGTGGCCACCGCCTGAACGGGCAACACCCAACCAACCTTTCCGGTGGGCTGCACGCCTGACAACCGTTTCGGTTGACAGACGCTCAAGCCCACCGATTTCATTTACCCCTCCCATGATTTCAGCATTCCGAGACAGTTTTAAAGTACCTGAGCTGCGCGCCCGCATTCTCTTCACACTGGCCATGATTGTGATCGTGCGGATCGGTACCGCCATCACTCTACCGGGTGTCGATCCCAGTGTTCTCAGTGAGTGGATTTACAATCGCCAAGTGGACACCACCAGTGGTGCCGCAGCGGTCGCTGCCCTGTTGAACGTTTTCAGTGGGGGTGGCCTCGAGAACTGTGCGATCTTTGCGCTCGGCATCATGCCTTACATCAGTGCGAGCATCATGATGCAGTTGTTGACTGCCGTCGTGCCGAAGCTCAGCAAACTGGCTCGTGAGGATGGGGGTCGTCAAAAGATCACTCAGTATACTCGTTTCGGAACGATTGTTTTGTGTTTGTTTCAGGGCTATCTTTTGGCGCAGTCGCTCAACAATCCTGGTCAGAATCCGTTCCTTGGGGGGCTCCAAGACACGATCGACCAATTGGGCCGTCCTCTGGTTCCTGGGTATGGACCCGGGTTTGTGTTCACCACGGTCATGACCATCACGGCTGGCACCATGCTGATGATGTGGCTGGGTGAAATGATCACTGAACGTGGCATTGGAAACGGGATTTCTCTTTTGATCAGTGTTAACATCGTCTCGGCTTTGCCTGGAGCTTTGGTGCAAGTCTGGCAAAGTTATGTTGGTGGCGTGACCGCCGACCCCACTAAGGCGGCCATGGTGGTGCTTTTGTTGTTCCTCTTCATCGCCGTTATTGCTGGTGTCATTGCATTGACTCAAGCTCAGCGACGAATCGTGATTCAGTATGCTAAGCGTGTGGTGGGTCGCAAAGTCTATGGCGGCCAAACACAGTATTTGCCATTGAAGGTGAATTACTCGGGCGTCATGCCCATCATCTTCGCACAGGCGATTCTGTTGTTCCCCGCTCAAATCCTCAGTTCCCTCTTCCCTGATGTGAGTTGGGTGAACCAACTGGCCATGACGCTGAGCAGCGGATGGGTTTATTATGTGATTTCGGCGGCCTTGATCTTCTTCTTCAGCTACTTCTGGGTCGCGACCATGTTCCAGCCAACTCAAATCTCTGAAGATCTCAAGAAGAGCGGGGGTTACATTCCTGGCATTCGCCCAGGCAAGCCGACGGCTGACTTTTTGGATTTCACGATGAGTCGTCTGACCTTCGCAGGGGCCATTTTCTTGACCTTGCTCTACGTCATGCCCGGTATCATCAGCCGTTGGGTGGGCATTTCCCCGCAGGCGGCCCAATTTTTTGGTGGCACCAGCCTGTTGATTCTTGTGGGTGTGGTGTTGGATGTGATGCGTCAGATTGAAACGCACCTGTTGCAAAGCCATTATGACGGATTCCTGCGCAAGGGTCGCATTCGCGGACGCTTTGACCGCATGCAATCTTCGGGTGGTAAGGTCGCCAGTTCTTCGACTGTGGTTCTTCTCTGGATCGTCATCGCTGTTCTAACGTTGATTGGTATCGCGGCCTTTGTTTTGAAAACCAAAGGCTAAGGTTTCGATGAGCGGTGTCCGCACCGCTCTGCAAGACGACCTGCCCGGCGTTAGCCTCCAGTCTCCTCCCTCCTCATCATGGGCATCCTTAGCGGCAATCGCATACCTACTCGGCATGGTGCCCAATTGAACGGCATTCGTAAGGCGTGCCAAAAGGCACGGGATGTTCTGATCGAGACCGCGGCTCTGGTGCAGGTCGGAATCACCACGGCGGAGGTGGACCGCGCGGCAGCTGCTTCGATCAAGGCTGCCGGTTGTAAGAGTGCGTTCCTTGGGTATCGCGGTTTTCCAGGCACGATCTGCATTTCCATCAATGAAGAGGTGGTTCATGGCATTGGTGGCACCCGGGTGATCAAAGATGGTGATGTTGTTAAAATCGACATCGGTGTTTACTTTGATGGATGGGTTGGCGATAATGCTTTGACGGTGCCTGTTGGAAAAGTGGCCGAAGAGACGTTAAAACTTTTAGCGGCCACCGAAGAGTCGCTGCTAGTGGCCGCCAGTTATGCCCGTGATGGTGAGATGCTTGGGACCTTGTGTTGGAGTGTTGAAGATCACGTCACTCAGTATGGTTTCACGGTGGTCAGGGATTTTGTCGGTCATGGTGTGGGCCGGAAATTGCATGAGGAGCCGCAGGTTCCTAACTACGGGAAGCGGGGTGAGCGGCCCAGATTGAAGGCGGGGATGACCTTGGCCATTGAGCCCATGATCAATCAAGGAGCGGCCAAAACGAAAATACTGGCAGATGGTTGGACGGTCATCGCCACCGATCGCAAGCCCTCGGCTCACTATGAGCATGTGGTATTGGTGACTGAAGGCGAACCGGAGATCTTGACTGCCCGCGGAAGAATGTTTCCCGAGGGAGTCAAGGATTTGAACCCGCGTGCGGTTTCCGAATTGCTACCATGACCAAATTTCGCCCATGCATTGACCTGCATGATGGACGGGTCAAGCAAATCGTTGGTTCAACGCTTTCCAGTGTTGAGGAAGATCTCCGAACGAATTTTGTCAGTGAGCACGGTGCTGAATGGTATGCGCGGCGGTACCAAGAGGATGGCTTGACCGGGGGGCATGTGATCCAGTTAGGCGCAGGCAATGAGCAGGCGGCCTTGGCTGCGCTGGCGGCTTATCCGGGAGGATTGCAAATTGGAGGTGGTATCAGAGCCGACAACGCCACGTCCTTTTTGGATGCTGGGGCCAGTCATGTGATCGTG
>JBIIUD010000506.1:0-3517 GCA_044340175.1 Verrucomicrobiaceae bacterium | reverse complement strand
CCGACGTGAGACCGTCATGGCAGCAGCACCTCCGGCGTGAAGGGTAAGGGCAACGGCAACGGTACGTCAATCCAATCCGACACCAGCGGCACCCCATCCAGTTGCCAAAAAACCAATACCGCACTGACCGCAAACAGCAGCGCCGAGGTCACGACGGCCCGCAGCCCTAGCGCCGTCATGAGGTCCACCCACGGCTCCACCGGCGACTCCTGAAAGCGCGCCATCAAGCGGGTGGTAAACCCAAAGGGCAAAGGCAAGGCCTCACTCGGCTCCGCAGGCACCTGTCGCGCCGCCTTCGCCACCGCGTTCCATCGTTGATTGAAATCCTGCTTCATCATCATCTCTTTAAAAAGGGGTTAGTTTCAGTTTCTCCGCCACGTCCCGCAGCTTCCGCCGCGCCCGCATGGCGCGCATCTTCACCATGGGCCGAGTCCACCCCGTCATCTGCGCGATCTCCTGCGTGCTGCGCTCCTCCAGGTCCAGCAGCGTCAGCACCAGCCGGTCCGGCGGGGAAAGCTGCTCCAGCAGGCGTGTCACGATGCCCTTGGCCTCCCGGTCGCGTTCTTCCGGCACCTCCGCGTTCCGCTGCATCAGGTAGTCCAGCCACTCCTGCTCGCCCTCGCCCAGGTCCGCCATGCGCCACTCCGGTCGGGACCGCTCCGCGCGCAGCGCATCCAGACAGGTGCGCACCGCCAGCCGACTGACCCAATGCTCGAACGGCACCCCGGGCCGCTCGCGGTAGCTGCCCACCTTTTGCAGCAGCTTCAAAAACACCTCCTGCATCAAATCCTCCTCGCTTTCCCGTCGCGGCAAATGATTGCGCACCCAGCGCCGCACCAGCGGATGCAGATGAACCACCAACTGCTCCGCCGCCACCAAATCCCCGCCGCTCACGCGCCGAACGCACTCTTGCACATCGAAATCCGGAGGCATCACGACACACAAACGCTATGGAAAAATCCCGCCACACCCCCACCTTAACGCAGCCACGCGTGGTCGGTAACAGTCTTTTCTTTGCCAAGCGCTGCCCCCTTGCCGCATCCGACACATCGTTTGCTGGAAAAACCAGCTCGTCTCGGCGTTAATCCTTTCCCAACTTCAATGAAAACGCTGCTCCTTCTCGCCCTGCTCTCCACCGCCGCTTCCCTGTTCGCCCAAAACGGCTTCACACCATTGTTCAACGGCAAAGACCTCACCGGCTGGGAGGGCGATCCCAAACTCTGGAAGGTCGAGGACGGAGCCATCGTCGGCACCTGCACAGGACCAGAGAGCCCGGAGCACAACTCCTTCCTCATCTGGCGTGCTGGCACGGTCAAAGACTTCGAACTGCGCGCCACCGTCCGCGTCATCGGCGACAACAACTCCGGCATCCAATACCGTTCCCGCCCGCTGCCTGAAGTCGGTCCCTGGGGCATCACCGGGTATCAGTGCGACATCCACCCCGCCATCCAGCATACCGCCATGACTTATGAAGAAAAGGGTCGCGGCATCTTCGGTCTCAACGGCCAGAACATGATGCTCGATCCCAAGGGCGAGCGCTGGGTCGTGGCCGAGCACGAGCCGGTGAAAGTGGACGTGTCCGAATGGCAGGAATACACCGTCATCGCGCGAGGCAATCACCTCATCCACAAAGTCAACGGCAAGGTCACCTCCGAACTCACCGACTTCGACGAAAAGAACCGTGCGCTGGAAGGCCTGCTCGCCATACAGCTCCATCGCGGCAACGCCAATACCGTTCACGTCAAAGACATCCGCGTGAAAACCTTGACCGATGGCCAAGTGCGGCCGTTTGACGCTTCCGTCATCCCCGCCAGCGCCAAAAAAGTCGCCAAGCCCACCACCAGCAACCCCCAGGGCACCGGCAAACCTGCAACGAAGTGAACTACCGAAAGGGATCTTTTCTTGCGCCTCCTGGGTTCGCACCTTAACTCTCGCCATGCCGTCTTTGAAGGACATCCAGACCTACTGTGATGCGATTGCAGAAACGTTTCACCCGCAGCGGATTGTGTTGTTTGGATCGCATGCTTATGGCACACCCACTCCCGACTCCGACGTGGATGTGCTCGTGATCATGAAGAAAGCGCGCCGTTACTGGCTCCAAACCACGCAGAAGATTCACGAGAAAATCACCGCCGGCTTCCCTGTGGACGTGATTGTTCGTGATCCCGAGTTTCTTCGCGAACGGCTCCTTGAAGGCGACACTTTCCTCGAAGAGATCACCTCGAAAGGCCGAGTCATGTATGAAGGCGGCCACCCGTGATTGGATCGAAAAGGCAGAAGCAGATCACCTAGCTGCCTTGGACCTTGCTCGCCGACGCAAGTTGCCTCTGCATGACATGGTCTGCTTTCATTGTCAGCAGTCGGCCGAAAAATACTTGAAAGCGCGACTTGAGGAAGCCGCCATACATTTTCCCAAAACGCATGATCTCGAGTCACTCCTGACACTCGCCTACTCCGTTGAACCCTTGTGGCAAGCCCTCATGGCCGCCGCCAAACGACTGAAGCCATTTGGCGTGCTCATTCGCTATCCAGGAAACGATGCTACCAAGACCCAAGCTCAACGTGCCGTGCAGGATGCAAAGGCCATCCGGCGCGAAGTTCGCCTTTCGTTAGAGCTGAAGGTTTGATCCGATTGCCATCGTTGACTAGGGTGCCTCAAAAGCCGTCTCCCCTTAGCCACCTTCTTCACCCATGATCCGCACCCTCCTCCTCTCCTTCCTCGCCGTCAGCCTACTTCCCGCTGAAGATGGCTTCAAAGCGCTCTTCAACGGCAAGGATCTCACCGGCTGGGACGGCAATCCGGAGCTGTGGAGCGTCGAAGACGGTTGCATCACCGGCAAGACCACGGGACCTGAGCAGCTCAGCTACAACCAATTTCTCATTTGGCGCGGTGGCAGTGTGAAGAACTTCGAACTGCGCGCCAAAATCAAAGTCACCGGCAACAACACCGGCATCCAATACCGCAGCAAGGAACTCCCGGAGAATGGCAAGTGGTCCGTCGGCGGTTACCAGTGCGACGTTCACCCCGCTGCCCCGAACAACGCCATGGTCTATGAAGAGCGCGGACGCGGCATCATCGCGCAAAATGGCCAGGGCGTGGTCATCGATCCCGAAACCAAACGCTGGCTTGCCTCCGAGCATGACCCCGTGCGGGTTGACCTCGCCGAGTGGCATGAGTACACCATCATCGCCCAAGGTAACCACCTCATTCACAAGATCGACGGCAAGCTCGCCACCGACCTGCTTGATTTCGAGTTGGCGAAGCGTTCGCTGGAAGGGATCCTCGCCTTTCAAATTCATCGCGGTCCCGCGATGAACGTGCAAATCAAGGACGTGCTGCTCAAGGAATTGCCGGAAGGCGGCGTCATCGACTTCGCCAACTCACCGATCCCCAGCGACGCGCAAATCATCGAAGCCAAAGCCCCGAAGGGAAAAGGCAAGGGCAAGGGCAAGGCCAAGGCCAAAGCGAAGTAGATTGAGGCAAAGGTGCGTCCCCGCCTCGTTTTTGCAAACGAGC
>JBIIUD010000399.1:0-4075 GCA_044340175.1 Verrucomicrobiaceae bacterium | reverse complement strand
CGCACTTGCAAAAGTGTGTCATTCATCTCGTTTTGGCAAACAAGCTCCCTGCACCACCGACGACCCTTGCCGAAAACGATACAGATTTTGCCAGCATGTTTGGCTACGAAGGCGCGTTTACACACTTGCACCACCATGATGAACCGCCTTCTCCCCGTCCTCCTGCTCTCAGCATTGGCCTTCCCCCATGCTTTGTCCGCCCAACAACCCAAGGGCAAAGGCAAAGCCAAACCCAAAGCTGCCGCCAAAGCCAATGCCAAACCCGCCCGCCCCCAGGCGGTTGGACCTGCCATCGGCGCAAATGTAGCCACGCCGGTCAGCAACATCAAGACGCTGCCGGATTTCAAGGTGGAGCTGCTCTATTCGGTGCCCGGCGGCGATCAAGGCTCTTGGGTGAACCTCTGCACGGATGACAAGGGCCGCATCTATGCCAGCGACCAATACGGCGGTCTCTACCGCTTCAACGCTCCCGCTGCGGGTCAACCGCTGAAGGCTCAGGACGTGCAAAAGGTGCCCGCTGACATCCGTGCGGTGAACGGCATGCTGTTCGCTTACGGTGCGCTTTACATCGGCGTGAATGATTACGAGAAGAAGATCCCGAGCGGTCTCTATCGTATCACTGACAGCAACAACGATGACATGCCGGACAAGGTCGAAATGCTGCGCGAATTCGACAGCGGCAGCGATCACGGCGTGCACGCCGTTTTGAAGACGCCCGATGGCAAAGGTCTGTACCTCATCACCGGCAACAACGCCGTGCTCAAAGACGGCCCCTACCAAGGCACTCCTGACAGCTCCCCTGTGGCGAAGCTTTGGGGCGATGACCACCTCCTCCCACGCATGCCGGATGGCCGCGGCCACAACCGCCACGTCATGGCCCCTGGCGGCATCATTTATCGCCTCGATCCCGAGGGCAAAAACATGGAAATCTTCGCCTCCGGCTTCCGCAACATCTTCGACGGCGGCGTCAATCACGACGGCGAACTCTTCACCTACGACGCCGACATGGAGTATGACTTCAACACCTCATGGTATCGCCCCACCCGCGTCAATCATGTCGTCAGCGGTGGCGAATACGGCTGGCGTAACGGCGCGGGCAAGTACCCCGAGTTCTACTATGACAACCTGCCCGCCACGCTGAACATCGGCCCCGGCTCACCCACCGGCACCACCTTCGGCTATGGCGCGAAATTCCCCGCAAAATACCAAAATGCGTTTTATGTGCTCGACTGGAGCTGGGGCAAAATTTACGCCGTTCACCTCACTCCCCAGGGCAGCACCTACACCGCCACGAAGGAAGAGTTCGTCACCGGAGGTCCCCTCCCCGTCTCCGACGCCATCATCGGCAACGACGGCGCCATGTACTTCACCATCGGTGGCCGCCGCGTCCAGTCCGGCCTCTACCGAGTGACCTACACCGGCAAAGAAAGCACCGCACCAATGACCATCGTTCGAACTTCATCAATTGGTGAAGAGGAGTCTGGCCGCTACACCCGCCGCGCCCTCGAAGCCTTCCACGGCAAGCAAGACCCGAAGGCCGTCGAAACCGTCTGGCCTCACCTCAGCAGCGAGGACCGCTACCTCCGCGCTGCCGCCCGCACCGCGCTGGAGCACCAGCCGCTCGCCGAATGGCAGGACAAAGCGCTTTCTGAGACCAACGCCACTGCGCAGCTTGAGGCCTTGCTGGCTCTGGCGCGGCGCACCGGGGTCTGCGAGACCCATGCGGCAAATGTGTCCTACAATTCCGACGCGAAGTCTCGCGACGCCATCCTCGCCGCGCTCCTCAAACACGACTTTGCCAAGCTCACGAATGATCAGCGCATGGCCTATGTTCGCCTCACCCAAATCGTGTTGCACCGTTTCGGCAATCCTGATGACGCCACCGTCGCCGCCATCATCGCCAAGCTCGATCCTGCCTATCCGGCGGACAGCTTCGAGCTTAACTGGCTGCTCACTGAAACGCTCGCCTACCTGCAGGCACCCAACACGGCGGCCAAAGGCCTAGCCCTCATCGCCGCAGCGGAAAGCCAGGAGCCTGAAATGGAATACGCCCGCAGCCTGCGCTTCCTCAAGACAGGGTGGACGCCGGAGCTGCGCACCCAACAGCTCGAGTGGTTCCTCAAAGCCGCCAACTACAAAGGCGGCGCCAGCTTTGACAAGTTCATCGAGTTCATCCGCAACGACACCCTCAGCACTTTCACCGATGCGGAGAAGACCCAGCTCGCCGCGCTCATCGCGAAGAAGCCCGAACGCAAATCCGCCATCGAAAACGTCGGCGCCATGTTCGTGGGCCGCACACCGACGATGTGGACACTGGAAGAACTCAGCGCGGCTACTCAGACCGGCATGAAAGGTCGTGACTTCGACAATGGCCGCAAGATGTTCGGAGCGGCTGCCTGCTTCGCCTGCCATCGTTATGGCAATGCCGGCGGCATGACCGGGCCTGACCTGACCGGTGCGGGCGGACGCTACAGCCCGCACGATCTGCTGGATCAAATCATCAACCCGAGCAAGGAGATCAACGAGCAGTTTGCCCCGATCGTCGTCACCAAAAATGACGGCTCCATCATGACCGGTGTGGTCGTCAACCTTAGTGGCGACGGCGTCACCCTGAACACCGATCTCACCGATCCGAATCAGCGCGTCAATGTGGACCGCAAGGAGGTGAAAAGTATCGAGCTCAGCAAGGTCTCACCCATGCCGCCAATGCTCCTGAACATGCTCAAAAAAGAGGAAGTCTTGGATCTCCTGGCCTACGTGCTGAGCAGTGGCAACAAGGACCACGCCATATTCAAAAAGTAGCATCGGCTTGCCATAGCACTTACATCGCAAGCGATTGGCAAGTCTTCACCGCCTCGCCAATCGCCTCTTTCACGGCTGCCCAATTTTGCCCCATCAGCAATTCGGGGTCATTGTCGTCCTCCGCATCTTCGAAGTCGATCATGCTGCGCAGCACAATCATGGGGTCGTGGCTCGGATATTTGCTTTTGTAGATGTCGATCAGCTTATCCACGCCGAGGTGCAGGATGAGGGCATGAAGATCATAAAAATCTTTGCGTGCACCCCGATTGGTAATGGCGCTGAGCTTCATGCCGACAATGTCAGGCAGGCTGAACATGCGAATGCCGTCTTGAGTCTCGGGCAGGGCCAGGAGCGGGTAACGGTAAGCCACAAAATCAACTTTCAAATCACTGACTTGGGCGTTCAGCCCCCCTTTGTTCATCCCCGTCGTCTCGAAGCCATCCACTTCTCGGCTCAGTGCCTCTGCCAGGCTTTCCACGTCAAAGGGTTCTGGCGTGAAGAAGTCAAAATCAATGGAGCGCCGATGCCCAAGGCGAAGGGCTAGCGCCGTTCCACCCACCAGCGAGAACTGTTGAAGAATCGGGTGCGCCGAAAGGTCTTTCAAGAGATCCAGGGAGCCGTCGGGAAGGGTCTGGAAGTGCAGCATCGGAAGTTTTCTTTTTTCAGGTTCAGCATCAAACAGAGAAAATTCACTGTGCGCGGTTCAAGCGTCCGCAGGCCGGTGACTACCTGCCGCAATTTATCATCTCCGTAGTGTCTGCGCAGTTTATGCCAACCCTCCAATCCACCCCGCTCGACCACACGTGCAATGATCTGCTTTTCATGGCGAGCCAAGTCCAACGTTGCCAGATCCGTGTCCCAAAACAAAGCCCGGGGCAGACCGAGTGGAGTGGACGGCGGGTGCGGGATTCACAGATCTGAATCTAGGCGCTTGTTCTCAAAGCTCAATGGCGAATACCTTGTGGGTTAAACCAAGTTCGATCAATGCCCGCCATACACCGATGGCTGCCAATCTTTGGGCAGTTTGGCCTGTGGCTTCACGCCCAGAGAACCAGCGGGGATGGGGTGGTCCTCGGGCTTGAGTAGCGGCAGATCATCAGGCAGGTGTTTGATCTTGAAGTCCTTGTATTGGATCTTCATCGCGGGGCCGACATGAACCTGCACGGCGAGCACGCCTTCCAGAGCGCGGCCTTTTTCATCGAAGTCGATCAAGTCGGCGGTCGGGTGGCCATTGATCCAATGTTGATGATGATTGCCGCGCACAAGCACGCGA
>JBIIUD010000042.1:0-9644 GCA_044340175.1 Verrucomicrobiaceae bacterium | reverse complement strand
CGTCCTCCGCCTCCGCTGTGAGCAGGATCGAGGCAGGAGCCAGAAACGGAGTGCCACTCACCGGAGCCGTCAAAGCCACTGTCGGAGGGATCGTGTTCGGCGGTCCCACCACCACCGTCACCGACGTACTGGTCGCTTTTTCTCCCAGGTTATCCGTCGCCTGCGCCGTCAACGCATGCGTGCCCTGCGCCAACCCACTCACTGCCACCTCATACGGTGCGCTGTTGTCCTCGCCCAGCAGGGCTCCATCCAGGAAAAACGCCACCTTCATCACCGTGCCATCCGTGTCACCCGCTGTCGCGTTCACCGCAAATGCCGCTGGTGCAGTGAAGCTTGAGTTGTTGGCTGGTGCCGTGATCGCCACTGTAGGCTCCTCATTGGTCTGCACCGCTGCGCCATTGATCCAAACAGGCCCGTTCACCAGAGTGCCCACAGGTTCCACTGCCGCGCTGTTGGCCGTGGTCAATCCACTGCCCTCGTTCAATCCATAACGGCCCACCAGACCGGGGGCCGAAACCAAAGACAAGTCCTTGAAGGTGCTGATCTCCTGCGCTGTCCGCACGTGGTTCCAAACCCGCACCTCATCGATCACTCCATGAAAAGCCCCCTGGGTTACTCCGGTCGAATTCATCGCCGTGCCCAATCCAAAATGCTGAATACTGTCATACCGTGGCAAGGCACCCGCCGCCACCGTGCTCGTGCCAGCCACAGCTCCATCCAAATACAAAGTCCAGGTCGCGGTTGCCCCATCATAAGTCACCGCCGCATGGTGCCAAGTCCCGACTCCAATGGGGGCATTCGTTCCCGTGACGGGATAGTTTTGTCCTGCTGTCAGCCCTGTCGCTGGATAGGTCTCAAAATCCGCTGCCAACTGTCCCCCAGACGTAATTCCAAACAGATAATTGCAATCCAAATTCGATCCATCGGTCTCACCCCGACCGCGTGCAATCAGCGGCACCACCGAAACCCCGCCCGAGCCCGAGCTTGCTGTCACTCCATCCCCATCGCGCCGAAACCAGCACTCCAAGGTCAATCCATTCGCTGGCGGACCACCCATACCCAACGCAGGAGCCACACCCATTGTCACATGATCGTTCACACCGTCGAACCACAACGCCGTGTTCGCGGGCAGATTACTTGGGTCCAGCGACACCACCACTCGCACGGGATTGCTCGTCACCGCATAACCATCATTGTCCGTCGCACGCAAGGCATAGCTGAAACTCCGCGGACTCAACCCGGTTTGGCTGAACGAATAGGGAGCCGTCATGTCCGTGGCCACCACCACCCCATCTCTCAGCAGCTCCACCTGCGTTACCGTGCCATCCCCATCCACCGCTGTGCCTTCGATATCAAAGGCAGTGCCCGTCACGAAACTGGCGCCATCCACTGGCGTCGTGATCGTCACGACGGGCACAATCGGTGCCTCAAAAAAGGCGAAACTGAACATGTCCTCACCCGGTGTAGCACCATCTTGCAGAACGGGGGCAGCCGTGGTGTTCACGATATCCCTGCTCTCCAGCACGTAGTGCGTGTTCACAGCATCCCATTGATAGGACACAATGTTGTCAACGTTGTTCGTCGCTCCACCCTCAGAACTCACAATCAATACACCCTTATCTGGACTCATTCCAGGAATCGACAAAAACCACTGGCCGGTGCCGCCCTTGATCACAGCGAATGTACCTCCAGCGACGTCCGTTGTGGCATCATTATTCACCCGGCCCATGGCCTTGAGGGACTTTGTTCCCACATCGCTGGTGCGCAGATAAACAAAGGCAATCGGATCCTGCTCGGTAGCCGGGGAAGCGACTGTGCCCGTGCTGCCATTGTCACGGACATGCATGGAGAAGCTACCGTCTGGATTCGCAAACGACGCCGCGTAGTTATCCTCGTTTTTGAGATGACTCACCAACAGGATTCCATTTTGTGAAGTGAGGCCGGCATCAATGCTGGTCAGGTTCAAACCGAACACACCGCCTCCGGCTGCGGTGAATTGAGCTCCGAGATTGATTCCCGGGCTTGCTTGCAAGGTGTCAATGACTCCACCATTCGTATTGGCGGCGTTTCTTGCGGTGCCGCCAAGCCATTGACTGTAGGGGAAAAAGCCGCAGGACACGTTCGTATTCTGTTCCTCCGCTGTAGGACTCCGGAACAACGCAAGATAATAGCGCGATGGCACGGTGGTGCTGTCCAAATCCACTCCCAAGGTCGCATAAAATGTTCCAACAGTCTCGCCAAAGGCATTGTTGTTCCGGCCGTTTTCAGCGACTGTTGCCACCACCACACCAGCCTGGTAATCGTTCTCCGTACCAAACGTGATGTTATAGTCCGCTTTGTTGCTGCCAGTTCTAATATTGAAATTGGGCGAACTGCCTGCGCCCTTATTCAACGTGATGGAGGTATTGGCATTACCAGCATCGTTCTGAACAACAATGACGTTACCAAACTCGGTGTTTTGGGCACCGGCCGACTGAGCGATCAGACTGGTTAGCAAACCTAACAGACGAAGGTTCTTCATGGGTTCTTTTGAGCTGATTGCAATGGATCTAATTGAGGTCCGGCAGAGGCAGGCAAGGCCGCTACAGGTTTGGAAAAGCTTTCTCCGAGTGCCCGCTTGGCTCGATTCAGGCACTCAGCCATCTGGCCCGCCCCTCGCTCCAAACTCGGCAGTTTCATCAAATGCTCGCGCAACGCCTGCCAAGACCGACGCGCCTCATCCTGACGGCCAGCCGATTCGAACAACTCCGCTCGCTTTACCATCCAGGGTTCCGGTCTCGGGGCCGCTTGTTGTAAACCCTCCGCTGCCGCCAACGCTTCATCCCAGCGCTCCAGCCGCTCTGCCACCTTCAGCAAGGCCTCCAGCAAGACCGGTTCATCACCCACACGCTCGCGTCCGCTTTGCAATAACGCCATAGCCTCGGACTCCCGCCCGCAGGTAATGAGCAGGTCACAGAGCTCCGTCACTTGCTCACCTATGGGTCTTGTTTCCCGCTTCAACGCCTCGTTCAAGTCCCTGACGGCCTCTTCTCGTCGTCCGAGCTCCCGCATCACTCTACCCCGCTGCTTTAGCGCCAGTGCATGCCCGGGCGTTGCCATCAGGAAGTCATCCAACACCGCCAGAGCGTGCGCCCAATGCCGCCCTGTCGCCAATGCCATCCCTTGAATCAGTGCCGTTTGATGTACCCCCGGTGCCAACCGCTCCACCCGCTCCAGTTCCACCAGCGCTAACTCCCATTCGCCATGCTCCTGATGCGCGCAGGCCAACTCAAACCGCAACTCCGGTTCGCCCGTGCCTGCTTTAATCCTCGCCTCCAATCTTGCCACCACATCATGATAGGCTCCATGCCCGTAGCCGATTCCTACCGACATCACCCAGGCGGCACAGATCATGACACTGATGTTGATGATTCGTGGAAGGCAGGACAAAACGTGTAAAGTCGCCTCCCCCCTAAACGCTTCTCCTTATTCACCAAGTGACGTAACTGCCACAACCCCACATCCAGTCACGCCCAATACCCTTAAATCACTGATTATCAGCGATTTACGACACTCTCCCACGCAACCTCGAGTCGCTGTGACAATGTTTTCACATGACCACTTGGCACCGTCCGCCCAGCCCTGACCCTACTTCCAGTCGCCCTCATCCCGATCTCGCTTCGCTTCTTGTGCCCGAGATTGACCCTTTCATGCCATTTCGCAAACGACCGCTAATTCCTAGCAACACCGGACAAGTTCCAACCCAAATGCTCATTGAAAACCCCTGAGGCAAACGTAGATGAGACTGACTCTCATTACCAACGTGCGCCCAAGCGATTCACCCGTCTCTCATCCCACTCGCCTCTGGCACTCCAGCCAGCGCCGCAGGCCAGAGACTGCCCCTTGGCCTGAGGCCCTCCAACCCAAAGCCCTCTGCCTCCATCTCAACTTTCACGGTGTTGCCCTCCTCACCTTCAAAGCAATCGCCGGCCCCGTCACCTTGCCTCCCCAGACTTTGGCTTGGAGCCGCAATGCCAAATCCGCCCTCCGCACCACCACCCGCGACCGTCACGAGTGCCTGACCCTGGTTTTTCCTGATCCTTGGCTCGCCGAGAACCTCCATGCCCTTCTCCCCCAACTTCCAGAACCCTCTCGGCTTTTGGTAGCAAAGACCCAATCCGCTGTTTTTCGCTTCGGCCGCCCCCTTAACGAGCAAGACCTCGGCTGGGCTCGCAGCCTCATGGCCTCTCACCTGTGTGACGCCGCCCGCCTCCTGCTCGACAAAGCCCGCCTCACCGATTTCCTTCTCCGCGAACTCTTCACCACTGACAGCAGTGCCGCCTCCCAGGCCGTCAATCTCATCTCCCGCGCCGAACGCGCCGCCCATGAACGGGTCGAGCGAGTCAAAGCCCATCTCCTCAAGCACCTCGACGAGAATCACGAGCTCGAAAGCCTCGCCTCCTCCGTCGGTTGCAGCCCTCACTATCTCAGTCGCACCTTCACCCAAGTCACCGGCATCCCCCTCATGCTTTGGATCCGCCGCGCCCGCATCGACCGCGCTGCTGACCTCATCGCCTCAGGCCGTTGCAACGTCTCCGAAGCCGCCCTTGAGGTCGGCTACCGCAGTTTTTCCCATTTTAGTCGTGCCTTCCAGCAGGAAAAAGGCGTTCCTCCTAGCAAGTGGATCACCCATCTCGCCCAGACGCGGCTCTCGCAAAAAAAAACACCCAACTCTAAAACATGAAGATCCATCCCTTGCTTCTCCTGCTAGGCGCAGCCAGTCAGGCACTCGCCCTCACGTCCCAGCCCCAGCCCCCGCCAGACCTGCCCGCGCCCGTCGCCTCCTTCGGCGCTGCCGCTACCCCTGAGGGCCACGTTTACATTTACGGCGGCCATGCTGGCGTGCGCCACAAATACAGCCGCGACGAAGTCAACGGCGACCTCTACTTCTGGAAAGACGGCATGACCGAGTGGAAAAAACTCGGCTCCAGCGAGCCCGCCCAAGGTGCCTCCCTCATCGCTCTCTCAGATCGCGTCATCCGCATCGGCGGCATGGCCGCGCAGAACCCGAAGGGCGAAAAACAAGACCTCTGGTCCTCGGAAACCACCACCGCCTTCGACCTCGCCTCCGCCAAATGGAGCGACCTCCCCAAGTTCGACCAACGCCGCTCCTCGCACGATAGCGTTGTCATCGGCAACACCCTTTACGTCATCGGCGGGTGGGCCCTCGGCGGCGGTAAAATCGCCTCTCTCGAGCCCCACTGGCACAACACCTACCTCACCCTCGACCTCTCCAAAGCCGATGCCCAATGGCAGTCGCATCCCCAGCCCTTCGAACGCCGAGCCCTCGCCGTCCATGCCATCGGCAAAAAACTCTACGCCGTCGGCGGCATGAACTCCGACGAAGAACCCGTCACCAACGTCGATATCCTCGACATCGAAACCGGCACTTGGACCGCTGGCCCACCCCTGCCCGCTGACAAACTCGGCGGCTTCGGTTTCTCCGCCATCGCCCACGAAGGCCGCCTCTTCGCCTCCGGCGTCCCCGGCGACCTCCTCGAACTGCGCGGCAACGAGTGGGTCCCCATCGCCAAACTCACTCACCCCCGCTTCTTCCACCGACTCCTCCCCGGCGGTGCTGGCAAACTCATCGCCCTCGGCGGTGAAAGTCGCGAAGGCCAAAAAGCCCCATCCGAAATCATCGCCCTCCCCGCCGCCGACGCCGCCCCCCTCAAAACCGCCGAAGCCCCCGCCAAACCCACCCTCCCAGGCAGCCCTGCCCCCAGTTTCTCGACCGATTTGCCCGCTGCCAAAAGCGACTGGCCCGGCTACCAAGGCCCTCGTGGCAACTCCACCACCTCCGAGTCCGGCTTCCTCACCGACTGGCCCGCTGATGGGCCCCCTGTCGCCTGGCGCGAGCAGATCGGCGTCGGTCTCTCCAGCTTCGCCGTTGCTGGCGACCGCGTCATCGCCACCGGCAACGACGGCAAGGACCACGAAACCGTCTTCTGCCTCCGCCTCACCACCGGCGAGATCCTCTGGCGCCACCAGCTCGATGTCCCCACCAAATGCCACGAGATGCCCATCGTCCCCTACGGCCCCGCTTCCACCCCCACCATCGCCACCGAAAAAGTCTATCACCTCTCCCGCGAAGGCGATTTGCACTGCCTCACCCTCGACTCCGGCTCCCTGCTTTGGAAAACCCACCTCATCAATGACCTCGGCGGCAAACGCCCCGTCTATGGCTACGCCTCCAGCCCCGCCATCATCGCCGATCGCCTCTACCTCGATGTTGGAGGCAAAGGCAAGTCCACCGCCTGTCTCGACGCCGCCACCGGTAAGGTCCTCTGGCAAACCGGCGATGGTGAAGCGGGCTACGCCACCCCCTTCATAACCGCTTATGCCGGCCAGGACACCCTCGTCCTTTTCAAAGGCGAAGCCCTCGAACTCCGCGATCCCAAAACCGGCGAAATCATCGCCTCCCACGCCACCACCACCCGCGACTTTTGCAATTGCGCCACCCCCATCGTCTCTGCCGAAGGCATCTTCATCTCCCACACTGGCGACTCCGGTGCCCGCCTCTTCGACCTAAAAGATGAAATCCTCACCGAGCGCTGGAGCGACCGCAAACTCGGCCTGCTCTTCCACTCCGGCATCCCCGTCGGCAAAAACCATCTGCTCGCCTTCAACGACGCCGTCCGCGGCGCCAACGACTTCCGTCTCATGGACCTCGCCAACGGCAAGATCCTCTGGCAGAACAAGGACATCGCCAAAGGCACCGGCCTCATCACCGACGACGGCCACGCCTTCCTCCTCACCAACCTCGGCGAGCTCATCCTCGCCAAACCCAGCGCCGAAGGGCTCGACATCCTCGCCCGCGTCCAGGCCCTCCCCGCCAAAGCCTGGTGCCAACCCATCCTCTCCCAGCACCACCTTCTCCTCAAAAACAACAACGGCGACGTGATCTGCTACAACCTCACCCCTCGATGAAGCCGTCGCCGTGGGGCGACCGGCTCGGTCGCCCATCGGTTTCGCTCTGGGCAAGTCGGCAACTGATCCTACTTTACTTCTTCGCCGCCTCCGCCAACTGCTTCTCAAACCACGCCGCCACCTCTCCCCGCTCCACCGCTTTGGTCATGTCCTCCAAGCCCGGATGCTGAACCGTTGGTTTCAGGCGCTGGACCTCTAGATAAATCCGCACCACCTGCTGGCAGGCCAGCGTCAGACAGCTCCGGCTGTCCTTGTCATCCAATGCCGCAAGCGCACCGCTGATGACGTAGGCACGCAGCATTTGCGAGCCTGAATTCGGCACGATTTTCTCCATCTCATCCGCCCAGGTGGTCAATGGCGGCTGCGGCACCAACACGGGCACCATGGGGGAATTGTCCAAATACCCAAGCACGATCTTGGCTGCCTCCTGGCCTTCCTTGGTCAACGGACTCTTCACAAACACTTCCATGGCGGGACGCACTTCTTCTCGCAGCGATGGGTCCTTCAATATCCGTGTCATCGACTCCACGAACGACTTCATGTCAGCCTCTCCCTTGTCTCCCGTATCAACGGCACGCATGTGCCGAATCAGAATCACGTAGCCCTTGAACACGGTGCTGCCATACCAGATTTTCAGCGGCACACGGTGCTCTTTGCCGTCCTTTTTTTCGATCCTCGTGGCGGCAAGTTTTTGGACCATCAGTGGGATGGGTTCCGCCTTCCAAAGATCGATCTTTCCTTCCATCGATCCCTCATCCTTCAATGCATCATAGCGACCTGCTTCAGCCATGCCAACCATGGTATCCACCGCCTGAATGAGTGACTCATGAATCGCCGCCAAGACCGCTTCCTTATCCTTGGGCGCCGGGTTCTTTTTTTGCACAAACACATCGCCACGCGCATTCAAGGCACTGCTCAAATACCGCACCAAATGGTCGCCTGGAACAGCCTCATAGCCCATCACACCCTGCATGACATAATCATTAAAGGTCACCGGAAAGCGCAGCGCCGTGGCGGCATGAGTCCAGGCGGGTTGGTTTGTCGGCGGCGGATTCCACTTACCCCCCATCTCAGCTTTCTCCTCTGCTCCTTCAGCCTCTGCCGTCTGCGCGCTCAACCCTCCGCCCCAACCGGCAGTCAGACACCACAACCCAAAAATCCATCGATGCATGGGTCCAGTCTGTCGGTTTCTCCCCCTGGCCGCAATCAAGAAAGCATCGTCCTGACGCCATCTCATGCCCAAGAAGAACCGATTTTTTAGCCTTCCTGATGATCGACTTCTTGCTGTTTTGTTTATAGATACTATAATTTGACTCCAAATGCCTGCCGTTTCCGTCCCTCTCAAGACCCAAATGCGCGCCTGGATCACCCGAGGGCGGGCTTCCAGGCTCGTTTCCGGTTTTGTATTGGTGGCTTTGCTGACAGTCTTCGGAAAAGGCGTTTCCTTTGTCAAAGACGCCGCCCTCGCCCGCTGGTTCGGCACCAGCGACTCCATGGATGCCTTTGTCCTCGCGTTTGGCTTCCTTGGCTTTCTCGCCTCCGTGCTCGGCGGGGGTTTGCCTGAGGCCTTTCTGCCTCATTACGCCGAACTGAAACACCGCCGTGGCACTGACCGAGCTTCCCGCCTCGCCATCCAAGCAGTTCTGCTGCAAGGGGCGGCCCTGCTTTTGTTTGGTCTGCTGCTGTGGCTCTTCGCTGAACCCATCGTTGCTCTCACTGCGCGCGGGTTTGCCCCGGAAAAGAAGGCTTTGGCCGCCAGCCTGCTGCGTCAGTTGATCCCCTTCTTGCTATGCTACGGCATGAGCTACCAGCTCGCCATCTGGCTGCGCTCCGACAAAAATTTTGCTCTCCCTGCCGCCGCGCCAATGATCATTCCGATCACGATTTTGGTGGCGATGTTTGCCGGGGCTTCGATCGATCACCTTGTGCTCGGCACGGTCTGGGGCAGCGTGCTCCAGCTCGCCGTGCTCGGTTACGCCGCCACGCGCGCCCTCCCTACCACGGCCCGCTGGCGCAGAAAAGCACTCACCCTCTGGGAACCCAAACTGGTCCAGTCCTTCAAAGACGCGCTGCCCTACCTGCTCGCAGGCATGGTTTATTCCAGCGCTGCGGTAGTGGACCAAGCGATGGCCGCCGCTGGACTACCAGCAGGCGCGGTGTCTGTCTTGAGCTACTCGGACAAGCTCGTGGGCATCCTTTTGGCACTGACCGCCATGCCTGCGGGAGAGGTGCTTTTTCCTTATTTTGCCGACACCGTGGCGCGACAGGATTGGTCCGGCCTGAGGACGCAGCTCAAACGCGCGGTGTTCATGGTGGGCGGGTTCTCCCTGCCTGCCACGCTCGTGCTCTTCGTTCTGGCGCCGGTGGTGGTGGGAACACTTTTTGAGCGCGGTGCCTTCACCGCTGAGGACACAGCGCGGGTATCGGCGGTTCTGCGCATCGCCATCTTTCAGGTGCCCTTTTACATCCTCGGCACCCTTTGCTCCCGAGTGGTGGTCTCCCTACAGGCGACCCGCTTCATTTTGATCATGAGCCTCCTCTCCATGCTGAGCAACGCAATCTTGAATTGGTTCTTCATGGGCTGGCTCGGTGCCCCCGGCATCGCTCTCTCGACGGTGCTCGTCGCCATCGCCAGCTCGACCCTCGTCGCCTGCTATGTGCTCGCCCAAATCCGC
>JBIIUD010000041.1:0-9649 GCA_044340175.1 Verrucomicrobiaceae bacterium | reverse complement strand
CATGCCAAAGCCATTGCCGGCTTCAGCAGGCGTGGTGAAGGCGAGAGCGTGGCGTGAGCCAGGGGTGAGGTTTTCCCGGATCATGACACCCGACTTGGCCCAGGGATTGGCAGCGTCCTGCTGACGAACTCGGGCGATGATCTCGCCATCGCCGGAGAGCGTTTGATAGGCGAACTGAAAGCCGTCGGCGTTGAAGTAAATGTCGTTGCCAGCGTTGGTCAGGTAATGCGTGGAGGTGCCCGTGATGATTTTGGCTGAACCGGTGGTGGCACCCAGGGTTTGGGTGCTCAAGGGCGAGTCGGTGAGTTCGGGAACAAAGGCCGCCGCCGAGGCGTCCAGTTCACGCAGGAAAGCCGTGAGCTGGTTCATTTGCTCGCTGCTGAGATTGACGCCTTGGTGGGCCGATACGGCTTCTGCAAGGGTGGCCGCGGAGCCATCATGGAGGTAGGGCGCAGTGTTCCAAAGACCGCGCAGGGTGGGGATGTCAAAACCAGGCAGCGTGCGGCCCAGACGGGTGCCGCTGGTGGGCTTGGCGGTGCCGATGTCAGCAAAGACGTTGAGCGCACTGCGGGTGTACTCAGGGCCGCTGTGGCAGGTGAAGCAGTTGTTCTGCGCGAAGACGGCGGCACCTTGAAGGGCTTCTGGTGAAGGCACTCCGGACACGCTGCGGTGCGGGCTTTGGCCTGCGGACGAGAGGGAAGCCACGTAGGCCGCCAGTGCGTCCAAGTCGGCACTGCGTCTGGCATTGGGTGTGGCCAAGGGCGCATGTGGGGAACCGTTGGCGATCAAGCCGGTGCCGCCTGCAAATCCGCGGATTTGATTTTCGAAGTCCTGGATCTCATCGAAGTTTCCGGACCAGTGCAGCGGCCCTTGCTTGGTGCCGCCATGACCGCGCAGGGTGATGGTGTTGCGCAGGCCTTCGCCAAAGCCGGTGAAGTCCCAGGTGCGACCGTCTTGATCGCCCTCGTTATGGCAGGCGGCGCAGGAGATGTAGCGCTGCAGGGCGAGGCGTGGATCGAAGGCGTCGTAAAAGTGCTGTTTGCCGAGCAGGACCTGCGGGGTAAGCACCTCGGTGGTGATCGTGCTCGCCGTGCCGAGCAAGACGGGGCTAAGGGAGGTGCCATTGATGACGGCTGAAACATCGAAAGCGCTCACGCTGCGATCCATGAAGTTCTGCACATACAGCGTCAAACCATCGGGAGATACGGTCAGCCCCTGCGGAGCGCGGCCCACTTCGAAGCGAGCGATTTCTTCGTTGCGGTAGGGATCGACAATGGCGACGGCGCGGGTGCTTTCGAGGGCGACGTAGAGATGGCTGCCCCACCTGTCATAAGCGGCGGCGCTGGGCATGCCGGCGTCGTCGAAGTCGATGCGGGCGGTGATGTCTTCCTGTTGAGTGGTGAGGTCAACTCGGCTGGCGATGGCGCGGATGGTTTGATCGTGATTGAGTGCCAAACCGTCGCGCAGGGTGCCGCGTTTGATGTTGTCCTGTTTGGAGGGAACCCAGGCCGAAAGGCCGTCGGGAGAGATCGTGACAGGGCCGAGGTAGTTGGGCAGGCCGCGTGCGGAGGTGGGGGAATCTTGAGCGTTGCCGTGCTGGAGCAGAAGGGTGCGCTCGATGGCCAAAGCCGCCGCACTGACTACAACAATCTCACCACCCCGACCGGTAGTGTCTGGGGACGAGGTGCTTTCACCGGGCACGGGCGGAGTGATGAAGCGACTGACATAAATGCGGCCACCATCCGCGCTGACCGAGACGTGGCGGGCGTGCAGACCAACGTCTTGGGAAGCGACTTCAGCACCGGTCGCGGGATTCAGCTTCAGCAAACGACCGCTGCCCTCAAGCGCGATGTAGGCAGCGCTGCCGTTCGGATCGAAGGCGATGCCAAAAGGACGCGAGCCGCGCGGCAGGGGCACGGTGGCGGCGACGGCCAGGGTGGTGGTGTCGATGATCGAGAGACTGGCGGTGTCGGTGTTGGTGACCCAAAGGCGGCCATCCGGAGCCAGGGCAAGCGCACGGGGATGGGTGCCGACAGGGATTTCAGCGAGTCGGGCGCGGGTGGTGGCGTCGAGGGCCGTGACGCTGTTGTTGTCCGGGTTCACCACCCAGACGCGATTGGGGCCAGGGGTGCGTGTTTCAAAGACGATGTTTGTCGAGACAGCGGCGGGTTTGGCGGTGAGCGGCGCGTGCACAATCTGAGTGAATACAGTCGTCAGAAGGAGTCCGGTGTCATCCGTGGAGGTGAGCGTGACCTGATAGCGGCCCGGCTGCGCATAGGTGTGGCTGACGGAAGCGCTGGCACTGGAGTCCGTGGTGGGCGTGCCATCACCGAAGTTCCAGCGGTAGCTCGGGTTTTGGCCGCCGGTGGCGGAGGCGGTGAAGGTGCCGGGGACGCCGCTTTGCCAGGGGCTAGTGAGCATCGGGGCCACGGTCAATGGAGGCTGGATTCTCCAGGAAAAGGCGAGGCTCACGGGTGCTGTTTGGCCGTCGGTGACGGCGGCGGTGACGTTGAAGGTGCCTGCGGTGCTGGGCAGGCCAGTGATGAGGCCCGTGGCCGCATTCAGGCTGAGTCCGGTGGGCAGGCCGCTGGCGCTGTAGGTGAGCGCGTCGCCATCGGGATCATTGGCCTTGAGCTGCAGCGTGGTGCTGACGCCAACGATGTTGCTGCGGGGTCCGGGGTTGGCCAGGGTGGGTGCGCTGTTCGGTGTCCACGGCGAGAGAAAGAGGCCATCGATGACGACCGGGCCAGTCGTGCTGGGCACCTGCCAAGCGACGGCCAAATTGTCCCCGCCTGCTCCTTCTTTGTGCAGGGCTTCGATGTAGTAGCGCTGGCCAGCGACGAGTGTGATCAAGGCGGAGGTCTGTGAAGGGAACTTCGTCCACTGCTGAGGATCCGTCCAGACACCGGCGGCGACGCGGGCGATGAGAGTTCGGTTGTTGGGAGAAGCGTCCGTGCTGAGGAAGAGTTGGGATTCGTCATCGCCAGCGATCCAGAAGCGGTATTGCCCGGTGACCTGCGGGTGCAGCCAGCCGCGCAGGCGCTGGCCGTAGTTGTCGCTCTCATTGGTGGGCGTCTCAAAGCGGCTGACTTCCGTCTTGAGAGTCGGTGAGTTGGGGTAAGTCGGCAGGCTGGTGAGGTTGATCACGTCGTTGCCGGTGATGCCTGTCCAAACCTCTCGCAGCAACTTGCCGGAGCCAAAGGTGGCAGGTGTGACGGTCCAGACAAAACTCTGCGTGGCGGTCAGGTTGAAGCTGTTGGTGACGGTGACCGTGACGTTGAAAGGACCGGGGGCTGAGGTGATGGTACCGTTGATCAGACCCGTGGTGGGATGAATGGCCAGACCGGCGGGGAGACCTGTGGCGCTGTAGCTCAGCGTGCCGAGGCTGGTGGCTTCGATTTGCAAGCTCGCTGGAAAGGTGGTGCGGCTCGCCTGAGGGCCTGGATTGTTGAGCGTGGGGGAGTTGTTGGCGCTCACCTGAATGATGCGAGCCTCGGAATAGACGCCGGAGGCAAAGTGAGCAAAGAGCATCCAGTAGCCTGGAGTCATCACGTTGAGGTTGGGCCGGGCGGTGACTTGATAGGTGCCGCTGGCCGTACTGGTGAAGGGCAGTTCAAGGAAGCGCAGGTCGGTGTTCATCGAATGCGTCTGTGAGGACATCTTGATGAAGGTGAAGCGGGTGATGCCAGCGCTGCCCTGGACATTGAAAACCTGACCGCTGCCGATGGCGGCAGGAGCCTCGGCAATCTGCGGGCGCGGGGCCAAAGCGCCCGTGCTGGTGAAGAGTTGGGGCGGTGTGAAGACCTGAGCATCGCGATGATCCGCGCTATTGCCGGACAGGCCGCCACCGCCGGACCAGACGCGTCCGTCTGGCAGCAGCAGGGCCAGGGAGTGGTAATTCCGGGGCACGTTCATTGGAGCCATGTTCCGCCATTGACCGGTGGTCGGGTTCCAGATTTCCGGGGTGAGCACCGAGCCAGTGTCATTGAACTTGAGACCCGAAGTGTTGCCGCCGATGACGATGACTTCGCCATTAGGAAGGATGACCGAGTTGCAGAACTGACGGGCGAATCTCATCGATGCGGTGTTGGTGACGACGGGTGTTCCCGTGCGGATGTCGATGGTGAAGGCTGCTCTGCTGCTGGTGCCGGTGGAGGCGTCGCTAGGATTGGTGTTGATGTTGGTCGAGCCGCCCGTGACCAAGATGCGGGCTTCGTCATACATCGCGAAACTGCCTTCTTTGGGATACAACACACCAGGGACATCGACGCCGCTGTAGGTGAGGCCGCCGTTGCCTGTGGCATTGATCCAGTTCATCTGGCGGGTCGGGCCGCCGTGAAAAAGCCGACCATCTGGAGCCATGACGATGAAAGGGTGCCAACGGGTGACGTAGCCCGGTTGCGCCACCACATTTTGCCAAGGGATGCCCGTGAGCCGCTGCCAGCCGCCTGCTTGCGTCCAGCGCTCAGCGGTGGTGGTGCCGCCATCGCCCGTGACGGTGAAGACACTGCCGTCGGTCATGGCGACGCTGGTGTTGTACCAGCGGCCGTCATTCATGTTCGGCAGGGCACTCCAGGTGCTAGTGCGCCAATCAAAGATGCTGCTGAGTCGGGTGGTATTGCGTCCGCCATTGATCACGAGGCGGCCATCCGGAAGCATGGCGGTACCTCCGCAAAACATGTCGTGCCGATTGTTGTTGATCTCCGTGAAGGCACCTGTTCGGGGATTCCAAACAGCGGCAAAGGTGAACTCAGGCCCGACTGGGAACGTGGTGCGCTGGTTGGAGGAGAAAGTCAGCAGACGACCATCCGGAAGGGTGGCGGCGGTGACCGGGATGTGCGGTGTCCAGTTGATGATGCTTCCCCACTCTCCCAGGTTGATGCGCGCGGTGGCCACGGTGGCGGCAGGGGCGGGCGCGGCAAAGGCAGGGGCAAGCGCCTGGGCCTCCGCTGAAAGTTGATCTGACAACCCATGGTCATCCTCAGCCGCAGGCAAGAGGTTGGGCAGCAGAGCGAGCAGCAGGAGGTGCAGTTTTTTCATGGCTGATTGGCGAGGGACGAGGTGTGACCGGGGGCGACGAATGCTTCGTCCGTGAGGGTTTTCAAAAAGGCGACCAGAGCGCGCTGGTCCTCGGCGCTGAGCTGGATGCCGGACTCCGGGTGTTTCGCTAAGTTGGCGTCCAGCGTGTCCGATGATCGTGTGAGCGGGCCGTTGTAGTGGGCGACGACTTCCTCCAGCGTCGCAAAGCGCCCGTCGTGCATGTAGGGCGCGGTGGTGGCGATGTTGCGTAGGCTGGGTGTCTTGAACTTGCCACGATCGCTGTCCTTGCCGGTGACGGCCATCAGCCCCAGGTCCTTGGGTGTCAGATCCAGCCCATTGTTTTTGAAGCTGTGATCGGTGAAAAGCGTGCCGCCGTGGCAGTGGAAGCAGTCGGCACCGAAGAGGCCGCGTTTGGGATCGTGCTCGGTGACGAAGAGCTGCAGGCCGCGCTTTTCCTCTTCCGTGAGCGTGGCCACCTTGCGCGCGGCGCGGTCAAAGCGGCTGTCCTGGGAGATGAGCGTGAGCAGGTATTGCTCCAGGGCTTTGGCCAAGCGTTCGGAGGTGATTTCGGGGGTGCCAAAGGCTTGGGCAAAGGCCGGCTTGAGATCGCCGATCTTACCGATGGCACGGTCCAGAGTCTCGTTCATCTCATGCGTGTCCAGGATGGGCATGAGCACTTGCTGGCGCAGCGTGGTGGCGCGGCCATCCCAGAAGAAAGCGTGGCTCCAGGCCAGGTTGAACAGCGGCATGGACTGGCGTTTGCCGACCTGCCCCTCCGCACCGAGACTGACCCGGCGCGTATCGCTGAACGCAGCGCTGCGATCATGGCATGACGCGCAGGATTGTGTGTTGTTGACGGACAGGCGGGGGTCGTGAAAGAGCGTCTCCCCAAGAGCGACGCCTTCATGCGTGAGCGGATTGTCCTTCGGCAGGGCCACTTGAGGAAAGCGGCGGGTGATATCCAGCGTCAGCGGGCGCGTGCCGGGAGGCGGCGGTGCGCTTTCCGCCGGAGCGGTAGCGGTATCGGAATCGGCAGCGGCTTGGAAAAGATCTGGATGGACCGAGCGGACTCGGAAGGCCCGCTTCGCATTGGTGGCCAAGCGGGCGGCCAACGGATCACCGGCGCGGCTGTGGGTGGAGGTGCCGTCGCGCTCAAAGTCGATGCCCTCCAGCAGCGTGGCCACGTCCAGGGACAGGCGCAGCGTCAGCGGTCCACCGCCGGTCAGGGTCACCGGCAACTCGACCCGAGTGCGATGGGTATCCGTGGCCAGATGAAAGGAAAAACCCGTCGGCTTTGGCGAGCTCGTTTTCCACTTGCCTTCGAGCGCCAGAAAAACATAGCCGCCCTGCCAGCCCCAGTGCAGGCCGCTCGTGTCAGGGTGCAGCGCGTGGCCGACTGGCCAGGGCGCAGGGTCAGCGGCATTGATGGCGGCGGGCAGGCCGATGTCAAAACGGATGCCAGTGAAGGTCTCCGCTTGCAGACCTGTGGCGGGAGGCAGGACCGAGCTTTGGGTTTGGCGGACCAAGCCATACCAGTCCGCCGACTCCAGCCAGGAGCCATCGGCGCGGCGCAGCGCCAGGCCGGACACCAGGAAGTCCAGCCGCTCCAGCCGCAGCTCTGGCCGTGCAAGGGCAGCGGGCCACGCGGCGCGGGGTAGGTCCTGATCGGCCCAGGCACTAACGAAATCTAGTTGCAACGTCCCGCCGCTCGCAGCCACCGGACGAGCGCTCAGAAGAGCGAACGTCAGGGCGAGCCCCAGAGATGGTTGATTCCAAATGCAACGCATGTATGATAAATTTCACAATATTGGAATGAATGGGTAGAATTACCATAGCTTAAATGTAAGAAATTTGTCATTTGAATCGCAATCTCGGGGACCTTCTCAAAAATGAGTAGTTCCATTCACGAATGCTCCCGAACGTCAGTTGACTGCAAGCCTGCTCCCATGTGGAGCGGGCCGCTGGCCTGCCCGAGTTCCGGCGGAAGAGGACGGGCCCCGGTAATCGGGCCATTCCTGGCCCGGGCCGTCAGAGGGGGGGCAGGAATGCCCCCAGTACGGGCAAAAGCTTTGCCGGCATGGGAGTCAAGGATCATGGTAGCTTCGAAATTAGTTAGCTAATCTCACCCACTAGCGATATCGCAGCACACGAAAATGTTCGATCAGAAAATGGAAGACTCCTATTTTGACAGCTTGCCCTCGCCTGAAGAACTCGATGCGGAAACTTGGGCTGAGGTGACCAGACTAATTGGTGAGTATGTCGTAACTTTCCAAGCGATTGAAGGAACATTAAAGAATGCAATTGTTACCTTGCTCGGGTGCGACGAAATTAGCGGAGATATTGTTTGTGCCGAACTAGGCTTTCGAGGCGTTCTGCAGGTGTTTATGTCCCTAATGCTTCATCGCCTCAACGAAGAGAGATCACCTGAAGCTTTGTGTCTGTTGCAAAAGCGGATCGAAACGGCATCCAAGAAAAGGAATACAATTGTACATTCGGTATGGATAAAGAACGGGTTGACCAGCAATGGTGTTCTGACATTCAAACCAACAAGCTCCCTCCGTAATGGCTACGGTGGCGGCTACCTGGAAAAAACACTTCGAGAAATGTATTCCGACGTTGAGGAGTTCAAAGAACTGGACAGTGACCTGCTATGTCGGATCAATGCCATAGTCACATCAGAAAGAAGCGAATAAATTTTTTGTGGCATAAAGTGTCTGTACCTTCTTGTGCCTTGCGCTAGGCGTCGCTGATGCGATTTCGCCAGTAACGGGGTGCGCGGTGCAGGTGCATGATGGCGATGATGTGCAATGTGTCGGCGTCGATCCAGTAGATCACCGCATAGGGGAAGCGCATGAAGCGCACTTTGCGCGCCTGTCCGTCAAACCTGCGGGTGAGCGTGGGGTTGGCCTTTATTTCGGCGAGGGCCACCTCAGCGGCGGCAACGAATCGTTCACCCAGATCGTCGTCAATGCTGCCGTAATAGAGCGCGGCTTCGTCGAGTTCGGCTGCCGCCTCAACGTGCCATCTCAGTTTCATGCGTGTGTTTTGGCGGCTCGCTGCTGGGCGAGTTTTTGGCGCACGCTGGCCATTGCTTCATCGTGGCTGAGGAGTGTGGCGGTGCCTTCCTTGATGGATGCGATACGGCGTTCGACTTCGGCCTGCCATGCGGAACTGAGTTCGAAGTCGTCCTCGTCCATGCTTTCGATGAGCCTTGTGGCGATGCGTGAGCGTTCCTCCAACGGCAAATGCAGGGCATCGTTGAGCACGGTTTCGTAGGACGAGGTCATGGCGGAATGGTACATGAGGGTGGCGCGTGTGCAAGTTTTGCGTTGGTGGCTGCGGCCTGCTCATCAAGGACCCGCCCTCCAACGCCACCGTGCGCCTCAAGATCATCTCCCTCAACGGCAGCCTCGAAGCCCTACCGGCCCGATGGCGGACGGAGGATCACTGTGCCGTGAGTATCGCAAAGTATTCGGGCCATTCCTAGCCCGGGCAGTCAGACTGGGGGCAGGAATGCCCCCAGTACGGGCAAAAGCTTTGCCTTCATGAGCGTCAGGGATCAATCTTGCATTGGCTTAAAGGCGCAACTATCAATGCCCTTCGAGATTGAACCACACTAAGTGCACTGTTCGCCCACGAGACGGAATTCATCATATGAGTCGGCAGGAAACATCGCGGATGCCCAATACTCCACTTCTGTTCGTGAGTGTGCTCCTCCTTGGTCTGATGGGGCCAGTGGTCTCCTTTGCATGGTGGCACAACTGGGATGCCATGAGGTGGACGCTGAAGATTTTGATCTGGGCTGTGATGCTCGGGATGTTTCTTTACCAGCGGCGTGAACCAAGATTTCTGCGTTGGCTCCGATATGTCCCTTGGATGACTTTGAGCATCATCGCTTTTCTTTCATGGATAGCGTTTGTGACAGGGGAAATCACGACTGAGATCACGGTGCAGGCCGGGTGGTGTGTTGTTGTTGGAGGGTTGTTTTTGTATCTCCGACGTCGCTATCCCAACCACTTCTCAGCGACGGCCAATCCGGACTCCGAGCCGCAACCGCAGTACCCCACCGTGAAAGATACCGCGTCGCCGCTTGAGTGAGTGCCATTCATGCCTGACATTTTGTCTGTTGTCCCCAGTGTAATGCCATGAATCTTTACCCGATCGTTGCGCTTAGCGGGTACTCTGACGGTGCCCCTAATCCCAGCATTTCTGCATTCTTATTCGCATTGGTGGCTTTCGCACCTGTAGGCGCGCTATTCAGCGGCGGTTGGTCGGCGCTTGGAGGATTGATTTGGCTGAGCATCGATGGCCTAGCTGTGTGGCGGCTTTGGTCATCCGTTACTGGGTGGGGGAATAGACGCAGATGGCATAGATGGTCGATTTGGCTTCTAGCATCAGCGACGGGGCTTGCGGCCTACTTGGCCCTGAATCTCGTCATTGCCTTAGCTGTCCACTACCTCCGATGAAATACCCTTGCGGTCCGGTCATCACTGAAGTCCGCCGCCCTCCCCGATTCAAAAGTAAAATGGCGCTAGTGCTGAAGGGATTTTATTGCGACCTTAGAAGCTGAGCGGAGACTGAGGCGGGCAAGCTAGAAGCTTGCGCCACT
>JBIIUD010000040.1:0-9700 GCA_044340175.1 Verrucomicrobiaceae bacterium | reverse complement strand
CGCGACGAAAGCTCGTGTAGATGCCGCCCGTGCCATCGCCATAGTTTTTCTGCGGACGGTAACGGGTGAAAACGAGACGCGTGTTCTCTTTGCCTGCCGCAAGGCCACTGGCGTCGTTGCCCGCGAAGTCGTGATCATCCCAGGTCCACCAGCAGGGGCGAGAACACAGCAGCGACTGATACTCCGACACAGCCGCGAACTCGCAATGCCGTTGCGTTTGTTTTTCTAACTCGGTGCTATCGATGTAAGGCGTATCACCGATCAAAACAACCGCATCCACCTTCTCTTCAGCCATGCGATTCCACACCGCACGGCTTCCGACATCTTCTTTGGCGCAAGAACTGATGGCGAGACGGACTTTGGCGGGGGCGTCGGGCTTGGGGGCCGTCGTCAACGTTTGACCGGTGGCGGCAGAGATCTCTTGTTGGTCTTGCAAAATACAATAGCGATACGTCGTCGCAGGCTGCAAGCCAGTGACCTGCCAGTGGAGGCAAAGGTCATCGTTCAGTGTGGCCGTTTTCGGAATCAGCACGGGTTTGCCACCGACATCGGGAGTAACTTCGAGGGTGAACTCGCCGGGCACTGCGGCCCGCATCCAGATCATGGCCGAAGTCTCATCCGAATGCCCAAGGATCGGCCCCAAGATCTCTGGGGTATCCTCCACGCTTCGGACCAGAGAGGTAGCCCCCAGCGCCAAAGCTCCGGTAAGGAACTCACGACGCGGCAGGGTTGAAGAGAGGGTGTTCATGTCGGGTGAAGATCGATTGATAGACAAAAACGTGTTGCCTGCCAAGCAACTTTTGTGACAATGAAGAAACGATCTCCGCATGAACCTTGTCGAACTCTCCCAGCGCATCAAACAACGTCGTCTAGAGCTTGGCCTCAGTTTGGAAGAAGTAGCGGCTACGGCCGAGCAGACCAAAAGCTGGCTTTCAAAGGTGGAGAACTTCCGCATCACCCCTTCCCTACCCGCTCTTGCACGTGTTGCCGAAGCGATGCGCATCTCACTGGCCACTCTGCTTGAGGGCCTGGATGCCAAACCGCAGATCGTTTTGACAAAGAAAAAAGATCGCCGCGCCATCCAGCGTGATCCGCTGAATTCCGACATCACCTACCACACACTGACCCATGGCCGCGCCAATCGCCGCATGAACCCCTTTGTGTTGGACGTCCCTGCAGGTGGTGGACGCAGTGTCTCCCGACCGCATGAAGGCGAAGAATTCCTGATCGTCGTCAAAGGCAAAGTCACCCTGGAATACGGCAAAGAAAGCTTTCAACTCGACGAGGGTGACACCCTCTACTTCGATGCCGACACTCCACACCGCCTACATAACCCACACAAAAAACCCGCACAGGTCATGTGCGTGTTCTTGGATGAGTGACCTTTTGTCGCCTCAATCAACAATCCATTCGCCCAACAGCTCTATTCAAATTCAACCGTCTTCACACCGTGCTGAGGGCCAAAACCAAGGGTGAGTTTGCGATCCTCATCACGCAAGTGAACCAAATTGATCTGGTCGGCGTTGAACTCACAAAAGACACCTTGCCGCACTCGGAACTTATCCAGACCACCACTCAGAGCAGCCTCAAAGTGCAACAAGACGATCTCCCCATCGGCATGATGCGCATTGGACTCGCACATCTCACGCCCTACCCAGGAGAACTCTAGGCGACGACCATCGGTCGATTCCAGCAGGAAGCGATCTTGGACATAGGCAAGAATCCGTTGATCAAGCGTCTCGCTTTCAGCGACTTCGATCACCACTTTCTTTCCAGACTGTTGGCTCAACGCCTTTTCCAAGTCCGCTAAGTGCACGCTAACCGTCACCTCTAAAAGGCCCGTCTCACTCCGATAAACCGCCTGGGTGACCGAGTCGTGCCCAGGATGCCCCTGCAGACTCGCCACCATCCCAACAAAAACACAGATCGCTATCAGCTTCATTCTCATTTGGAGTCCTCTTTTTTCTCGTCTTTTTCAGGTTTGGTCACTTCACGCATCGGATTCTTCGCCTTCTCTTCCTTAAACAATTGGAAGGGTGTTTTCACCAATCGGCGCGGCCAAAAGTTATTCTCAACATCTGTATCCACCAATTCCTGGCGTGGGTCAAAGGTAACCGCTTTCAGCTCCTTCTTTGTCATGATTAGCTTGCCGGTCTTATCGGTATTGTAGCGCCAAATCTCGGCGGGCAGCTTTAACTCTTCACTGCTGCCATCAGCATAATCTAACTTCAGGATGAGTGGTGAAATCAACCCACCGATATTGGAGAACTCGATCAAATAAAAATTACGCACCGTCTTGAGCAACTCTGGATTGATCTTCTCCTCCTCCAATTCCTTTACCAGTGACTCAAACTTCTTCTTGTCGCTCGGCAGCACGGTAGCGGAATCAAAGGAATCATAAAAGTCCTTCAACTCCGGGAAGCGATCCACCCGCTTGGGAATCACTGCATTCAATTGACGTGTCAGCGTCTTGGGCAGTTCGTTTTTTTTCTTCTCTGCCTTCGGCTTCTCGATCTCTGGATCACGCGTGTCCAACTGCAACCACTTCACTTGATCGATCGAAACGTCCACATGGTCCACACTGTAGAACCAGCCGCGCCAAAACCAGTCCAGGTCCACACCGCTCGCCTCTTCCATCGTCCTGAAAAAATCTGCGGGTGTCGGTCGCTTGAACATCCACCGCTGCGCGTAGGTCTTGAAGGCGTGATCAAACAACTCCCGCCCGAGCACGTGTTCCCGCAGCAAATTCAGCGCTACGGTCGGCTGAGCATAAGCATTGGGCCCTAGATCAGCAATCGACTCCGAGTTGGTCATGACAGACACCCGATCTGACAGTCGCATGTAATCCACTAGCGTGCGCTCATTGCGGCGATGCTGCCAATCATTCTCCCATTCTTCCTCCGTCAGATATTCAACAAACGAATTCAAACCTTCATCCATCCATGTCCACTGCCGCTCGTCCGAGTTGACGATCATCGGGAAGTAGTTGTGGCCGACCTCATGAATGATGACGCCGATCAAGGCATACTTGGTGCGCTCAGGATAGGTGCGATCCTCCTCTGGACGCGGACCATTGAAGCTGATCATTGGATACTCCATCCCACCGACCTTGCCATTCACCGACCACGCCACCGGATACGGGTAGGCAAAGGTGTACTTCGAGTAGACCTGGATGGTGTGCGCGATGGCGTGGGTCGAGTACTGATCCCACAGCGGCATGCCTTCCTTGGGGTAGAGCGACATCGCCATCACCGGCGGGCGGAACATGCGGTCCTGAATCCCGCCCTTGCGCTGCGGTGTCGGCGGATGCGTCGCCCCTTCCACCGCCATCGCATCCCAGATGAATTTGCGTGAGGAGGCAAATGCAAAGTCACGCACGTTCTCGGCTTTGAATTCCCAGGTCTTGGTTTTCTTTGACTGCGTTTTTTCAGCAGCGATGGCCTCATCAGGTGTGACGATGAAGACTGGTTTCTTATTTTCATTTTGTGCCTGCGTGAGGCGCTCCTGCTGCGCCTCCGTCAGCACTTGCTGAGGATTAACCAAAACACCAGTCGCTGCCACCACATGGTCATCGGGTGTGGTCAGTCTCACGGTGTAATCACCAAACTCCAAAGTAAACTCGCCCGTGCCCAAGAACTGCTTGTTCAACCAACCGCCGTAATCGGTGTAGGCAGCCAAACGCGGAAACCACTGGGCGATGGTGTAGATGCAGTTGCCGTCCTTCTCAAAGTACTCGTAGCCTGTGCGTTCGTTGAGTTGCTTGCAGTCGTTGATCGGAAAATTCCAGTCGATCTTGAAAACAAATTTCTCACCTGTCGCCAGCGGCTCGGGCAGATCCACGCGCATCATGGTTTTCACTATCTGATGATTCAGCGCTTGGCCTTCGCCATCCGTCAATGCGGTCACTTTGAGCGCACCATCATACTCTTCCTGCGCTAACAACCGCTCCAACGCGCTGTAACTGAACTTCGACGGATCGACGCCACGTTTCACGTTTGGAACTGCCCGCGAGTCCGCATCATGCGCTAGATAATTCTGGTCAAGCTGAACCCAAAGGTAGCTCAGTGTGTCTGGCGATAGGTTGTGATAAGTCACCGTCGCCTTGCCCGTGATCGTGCGCTTCTCATCATCCAGCGTCACATCGATGTCATAGTCCGCTCGGTTCTGCCAGTAAGCTGCCCCAGGTGCGCCCGAGGCATTGCGCTGCGGCGTGGGCGTCGGCAGCATCTGATCGAGTTGTTGAAACTTCTCGACCGGACTTCCCGGCTGCGCAGCAAACAGAACATGGGTTATGAACAGAGCTCCGCAAATGACGGCTCGGTTAAGGCAAAATCGGGAATTCATCGCGAGTCATTAAGTCTCACGTTCGTTCCTGACGTCCAGTTAAATTCCACAGTCCCTCACCGCAGCCGCACCCAGGTCGCGCCCCAACCACCAGTCTGGGCGCTGGCGGGCCAATCAAATCCCGCCACCTCTGGCAAGGTCTCAAGCAAGCGATGTACGCCTGTCCGCAATGTCCCCGTGCCCTTGCCATGGATGACGCGGACGCTCTTTAGCCCGAGCTTTTGGCACTCGCCCAAGTAGTCGCGCAGCAGATCTCCGACTTCGTTGGGTCGAAAGGTATGCAGGTCGAGTTCATCCGTGATTGGAATCACCACCGGCTCCTCGGGCAGCCACTCATCCGGGACAGCGCCCATGCGGATCAATGCTCCTTCTTGTGGTGCTCACCGAGAATGTCCCGGCCAAAGTCGCCATTGAAGTCACGCCACACGCAGTGGACATGATTGGCGCCATTTTGCACGTTGTCATACTCCAAAAGGAAAGTCGGTCCCTGCACACGGTAGTAGTGGGGATCACCCAATTCTTTGCCCCCAGCCCAAGCAAAGCTCATCGGCCCGCTGTTCTTGATTTCGTTCCATGCCGTCTCGGCGATCTCCGGCTTCAAGCGATTCAAATACTCGCTCACCAGACGATGCAGCATCGCTTTTTGACCGACTGTCATCTCGGACTCCGACAGACCGGCAGGCTCAAGACGGGAAACTGTTTTTTCAGCAGCCGTGAGCATCTCCTTGGGCGCTTCATCGCTGAACTTCGCTTTGGCGAACTGCTCCGCTGTCAACGCCTTCACCAACGACCGCCCACACTCTTCTTCCACACTCAAAACGCGCAATCCCGCCAAAGGACCTTCCCTCACCTCTCCAGGGTTGGTGCCAAAAAAGCTTGGCGTCGCCCGCAGCAGATTGCCGTCTTTGACCGTGAAGTTCAGGGACAAATGATGTCCCTCGACCCGCCAGCCCCAGATGCCCGTGTTGGCCGGCTCACCGAAGATCGAGACAAAATACATCTCGGGATCACGCTTGGCCCGGACCTCGGAGCGCTTGGGCTCTTCCTGAGTCGCGCCTTCCATCTGATAAAGCACCTCCTCCAGGCTCATGATCGTCATCGCCTTCAGCAGTCCGCTTTCACCCAGCCCTGTGCAGAGCAGCGCCTGCGCGAGAAGACGCTGTTGGGGACGCATGTCCTTCATCGGCAGCCCCACCCGCACACGCGGAATGAAGTGCCAGTTTTCACGCTCTTCGCCAGCGAAAGGAAACACCGCCCGCGCCTTCTGTTCGGGCTCCAAAGTACCGAGAAAGGCCTTGGCGACCTCCGCCATCTGATGCCCGGCGTCATGCGCACGAATGGCTGAAGGGGTGAACAGACTGCCAGCCAAAAGGCTGACGCTAAGAAGATAGGAGAGTGCTTTCATGAAAGGAAACGAGCGTGGTCGGAGAGAGCGAACGCTCACGACCACCGGTTTTTGTCAAAGGTTCAGGCAAATCGATCAGAACGACAGGCGGGGATTCTCAAGCACGCTTCTTCAACTGAGGAAACAGCACCACATCCCGAATGCTCTCCGCTCCAGTCAGCATCATGATCAAACGATCAATGCCAATCCCAATGCCACCCGCTGGTGGCATGCCGTGCTCCAACGCCAGGATGAATTCTTCGTCGATCTTCTGAATCTCTTCCCCAGCCTGCTCCAGCAAACGCGAGCGCTGCACTTGCGGATCATTCAACTCGGAATAGCCCGGCGAAATCTCCTGGCCGTTGATGACCAACTCATAGACATCCACCACCGAGTCGTCCTCAGGATTTTGCTTCGCCAAAGGCACCAATTCTTTCGGGCAGTGAGTGACAAACAACGGATTGAACTGATGCGCTTCGACAAGCTTCTCAAACACATGCTGAGTGACCTCGTAGTCCTCAAAGTTCTCGCCGATCTCCACACCCAACTCCGCAGCGCGCTTCAAGCGCTCCTCTGGGGTGTAGTCAAACCACTTCGCATCCACCTCCCGCAGCAGGTCGCGATAACTCGTGCGCTTCCAGGGACGGGTCAGATCGATCGTTTTGGTCACATTGCCTTCCTCGTCCTTGTGCTCAATCTTGAGCCCGCCGCAGAACTTCTCAGCTAAGTGACAAATCAAGCCCTCGACCAAATCCGCCATCTGTTCAAAGTCAGCAAAGGCCCAATACGCCTCCAACATGGTGAACTCCGGATTATGGCGACGGCTCAGGCCTTCGTTGCGGAAGTTGCGATTCAATTCAAAAATCCGCGTGAACCCACCCACGAGCAATCGCTTCAAAAATAACTCGGGAGCGATCCGCAAATACAGCGGCATGCCCAGCGCATTGTGAAAGGTTTCAAAGGGCGTCGCCGCCGCGCCACCCGCCACATCTTGCATCATCGGTGTTTCCACTTCCAGGAAGTCACGTTGCGACAGATACGCCCGGATCTCCGCCACCATTTTGCTCCGTGTCACGAACACTTCACGACTGCGTTCATTCGACAGCAAATCGAGGTAACGTTGGCGATACTTGATCTCCCGGTCCGACACCCCATGCCACTTGTCGGGCAGCGGGCGCAGAGACTTGCCCATGAAGGTCAACTGCTCGGTGTGGATGGAGCTTTCACCAGTCTTGGTCACAAACGTCTTCCCGATCACACCGACGAAATCGCCGATGTCCACTTCCTTGATGAACATCTCCCAGACGTCGTCGCCGACTTCCTTCTTGTTGATGTAAACTTGGATGCGGCCGCTGATATCGCCGATGTCAAAGAAACAGGCTTTGCCCATCTCACGACGGGAGAAAATGCGCCCCGCCACACGCACGTCCAGACCTTCGGAAAAGTTCGCCTTCAGCGCCCCTGGATCATGCGAAATCTCGAACTTACCCCCAAAAGCTGCCACACCCCGGCGCTTCAGGGCGTCGAGTTTATCGCGGCGGACTTGCAGGAGTTCGGATTCGGAGACTTGCGGCTGATCTTGAGGTTGCATGACGGGTCGGATGACTGAGTGGTGGAAAAAGTGGACCCATCAGTAACCATCCTCAACGGGAATGCCAGCGCGAAGGCGCAGAATCCTACCACCAGCGACGGCTTCCGCCCGGTCGCCCACGGGGTTTGGCTGGATCATCGCCACGCCCTGATTCACCCTACCCAGGGCTGGATGGCCCTCGCGGATCTCCACTACGGCTATGAACTGCGCCGCCGCCGGGAAGGCCACCTCACTCCCGATTGGGGACGCGATGCGCTGGAAACACGGCTTGCCTCGCTTATTGCAGACCACCAGCCTCGCACCTTGATCCTTGTGGGCGACATCATGGACGGTGCCGCCAGCATCCACGAGACCCTGGACTTCCTGAATCGCCTGCGCCCTCAGGTTGAGCGACTGATCCCCCTCGCTGGCAATCACGACCGACCCACCTTACGCCGGGATTTTTCCTTCATCGCCCAGCACACCGAACCCGGCTTCTTCTTCCATCACGGTCACGAACCGCTGCCCAATGAGGCCCTCGACCCCGGCACGGTCGTCATCACGGGTCATCATCACCCAAGTGTGCTGATCAAAGACGGCGCAGGTCTGAAACTCAAGCTGCCCGCTTTGGTTCAGGAAAAGCTCACCGAGCCCGACCAGGAGCACTGGATCCTTCCCGCCTTTTCGCCCTGGGCAGCCGGCGGCGAATACCGCGCCCCTCACCCTCGACTCGCCACCTGGCTCTGTGCTCCGAATCGCGTCTGGCCCTTCTGAATTGGCAAGACGGCGACACCCTCCCCCGTTCTCTTTGCCCTATGCAGTCCCGCCGCCACTTCCTGACCACCACCGCCAGCGCCGCCCTCGGATTCCCCGCCATCCTGCGCGCACAATCCCCGGCAAAAACGATCCGCCTTGCCATCATCGGCTGCGGTGGACGTGGTGGCTCAAACCTCGCTGCCTTGGTCAAGGACCCTAACGTCGTCATCACCGCCCTTTGCGACGTCGATAAAAACAACCTCGACCGCGCTGCTGCCCAGCACCCGAAGGCCCGGCTCTATCGCGACTTCCGCAAGCTCTACGACGACTCCCCTGCCCTGGCCGACATCGACGCCGTCGTCGTCAGCACCACCGAGCACACCCACGCCTTCGCCACCCTGCCCGCGCTTCGCTTGAAAAAGCCCGTCTATTGCGAAAAGCCCCTCACCCACAACGTCCATGAAGCCCGCCTCATCACCCAGGCTGCCGCCGAAGCTGGCGTCGCCACTCAGATGGGCACTCAAATTCATGCCTCGGCCAATTACCGCCGCGTCGTCGAACTCATTCAATCCGGAGCCATTGGCGATGTCACCGACGCCCACGTCTGCGTCTCACGCGCCTGGGGTTTGCAATCCCAAGCCGATGCCGAAGCCAACAAAGACTTGGTTTTCGTCGCCAATCGCCCCACCGAAACCCACACTCCGCCACCTCACCTCGACTGGGACCTTTGGATCGGCCCTGCTCCTTTCCGCCCCTACAACGATGTCTATTTCCCCGGGCCGAAATGGTATCGCTGGTGGGATTTTGGCAACGGCACCATGTCCGACCTCGGCTCCCACTGGAATGACCTGCCGTTTTGGGCGTTGAAGCTCGACGCACCCCTCACCATCGAAGCCTTCGGTCCGCCCGCGCATCCTGAGATCGCCCCCGCCACCATGTCCGCCACTTACGAATACGGTGCCCGTGGTGAGCTCCCCGCCTGCCGCGTTCACTGGCATCAGGGAGCCACCAAACCGGACGCCTGGAAAAACGATCCTGTCATTTCAAAGTGGTCCAGCGGCGTGCTGTTCATCGGCTCCAAAGGCAAACTCATCTCCGACTACGGCAAGCACCAACTCCTGCCCGAATCCGACTTTGCCAGCTTCACCCCACCCACTCCCTTCATCCCCGACTCGCCCGGCCATCATCAGGAATGGTTGGATGCCATCCGCAACGGCACCCCCACCGGCAGTCCTTTCAGCTACGCCGGTCCCCTCACCGAAGCCAACCACCTCGGCAACGTCGCCTACCGCGCCGGCACCAAGCTCCTCTGGGATCGCGAAAAAATGACCGCCACCAACCACCCCGACGCCGACCGCTTCCTCAAACGCACCCCCCGCGCAGGCTGGAGCCTCTAATCCCCTCGTCCTCGTCCTCGTCCTCGTCCTCGTCCCTCCCACAGTGGTGCGACCGGCTCGGTCGCACTCCGCCCCCACAACGCCCAAGCAAGCCAGCACCTCCTCCCACGTGGTGCGACCGGCTCGGTCGCACTCCGCCCCCCAGCGGCCAGGCAAGCCAGCGGCTCGCCCCACTCAGGTCATCACCCGCACGGATTTGCATTTGCGAACCACCCAAATCACCTCTTGGTAACAGGAATCCTTTGACGA
>JBIIUD010000039.1:0-9841 GCA_044340175.1 Verrucomicrobiaceae bacterium | reverse complement strand
CGATCATGGGGCCTTTCCTGAACTGGTGACAGTGACAGGCGGTGGCCTGCTGTGCCGCCCCGATGATGTCGCTTCGCTCGCGGACCAACTGGAGGTCGTGCTCAAGGATGAGAGCCTGCGGGACCAACTGGTGAATCGCGGAAGAGCGGCGGCGCGCAATGAGTTCACCGCGGCGCGGATGGCGGAGCGGTTTGAGGAGGTGATGACGTCAGCGCGAGCAGTGCGGTGACGTCAGTGGCAAACAGCGAACAACGGCTGCCGCTCGGTTGGGAGTGGCGGGCGTGATAAGTTGCCGATGCAAGCACGCTGACGAGCGTTTTTGAAAGGCAGTGAAGGCGCATCTTTTCGTTGTCAGGGCAGTGTTTTCGGGTTGCATGAGGGCATGTTATTGGATCGTCCCGCCGTTCAGGCTGTTCATGAAGTGCTCGCAGACTACGGCATCAAAGCGGACCGCTGTGGGGTGCTGCAAGATGGCAGCACGCTGGTGTTACGGTTGACGGAAACACTGGTGGTGCGGGTGGTTCAGGATGCAAGCGGACCGCGAACGGGAGTGGACTGGTTTGCGCGTGAGAATGCTGTGGTGGATCATTTGACAAGGACTGGCGCACCCGTGATCCCCCTGCATCCAGATCTGCCGCCAGGGCCGCACGAACGTCACGGTTATCCCATGACCTTCTGGCGGTTTGTGACGGTGACGGGCCGAAAGCCAGAGGCCCATGAGGCAGGGCGCGCGCTGAGGGTGTGCCACGCGTCTTTGGCGACGATGGAAGGATTGCTACCGCGCTTGGCGATTTTGCACGAGAGTCTGGGGCTGGTAAGCGAAAGAGCGCTGTTTCCTGCAGACACGACGGAGTTGCTGAATTGGCATTTGCAAGAGGCCTTGACTCGGTTCGAGGGAGGGCAACATCAGGCGCTGCATGGGGACGCGCATTTGGGCAATGCCTTGGATACCACGGAGGGTCTGCTGTGGACGGACTGGGAAGATGCGTTTGTAGGACCTGTGGAGTGGGATGTGGCGTCTTTGATTTGGAATGCCAAGCTGCTGGAGGGCGACGAGGCGACCGTTCAGGCTATGATGTCGGGCTATGAGGCGGCGGGGGGCGAAATAGATGCGGCTCTGCTGCAGGTGTGCTTAGAGGCACGGGCGGCTGTTATGTGTGCCTGGTATCCGCTGCTTTATCCGAATCCGGATGCTTCCCGGAGGAGCAAACTGGCGCAGCGTCTGGACTGGTTGAGTAAAATGAGGCCATGACTTCGAAGGCTCGGCACTAGGCCAGATTTCACTAAGGAAAAGCGATGGTAGTCGTTACAGCCAAAGCTTGACCGTCCAACCCAAAACGTGAGAGGCTACCTTTCACGGATCATTTTTTTCAATTTCATCCTTTTCACCATGAAACGCTCCACCCGATCTTCCTTCAAATCACTGATCCCATCACTTTTGTTGCTGGTGGGCATGGGGATTGCCGTTGGCAGCTTTTGGTCACGGCCTGAGGGCGGGCGGAAAACGAGGTCAGTGGTCGCTGGAGAGACATCTCAGCTGGAGAGTGGGGTAGGATCAGTGCCATCGCCATTTTTTCAATTGCTAGAGACTCTGCCGCAGCCGGTGCTCACAGGGCTGCCGCCCGAGGGTGAAGTGGTTCCGAATGCGATTATGATGCTGGATTCAAGCTCAGTGATCGATGTCAAAGGACTGGAGCGTCTGCTGGAGACGGCGGAGGTGGGGCAGGTGGCAGGCTTCCCAACGCCTCAAAAAGTGGTGCCGGTGAAAGTGACGGCCAAACAGAAGGATTCCAAGGGGCGCGGCCTGTGGGTCTCTGGATTGGTGGGGTCGGTGACGGAGGGTGCCTTTGCGCTGGTGAGAGATGAGGTTAGCGGAGCTTTCAGTGGTCATTTGCTGATGCATCGGACGAAGAAGGCTTATGTGATCGAGCCGGAAGCGACGGGGCGGCTTCTGCTGCAGGAGCGGCCGCTGGATGCCGTCATCTGCTCTGGTATGCCACGGGAGCCGAATCCGGCGCCACTGGCGATGAAAACCGGGGTGGAAAGGCTGGCTGATCCGGTGCCGATTTTGGATAGTCTTCCAAGCGCTGTTGGCGTGCTGTACATCGATTTTGACGGGGAAGTGGTGACGGGAACATCCTGGAATGGTGGGCGGACCATCAATGCGCTACCGGCGGTGATGGCGGGGCAGCCCATGACAGCGGTGCAGATGACGGCGGTTTGGGCGGCTGTGGCGGAGGATTTTGCTGCCTTTGATGTGAGTGTCACCACCGATGTGGCGCGTTTTAATGCCGCCCCGATAAACCGGCGCATGAGCTGCATTCAAACGCCGACGACGGATGCAGCCCCGACGGCTGGAGGTGTGGCTTTTTTGAATAGTTTTTCTGCCAGCAACAACAACCCCTGCTGGTCCTTTAATTCGGGCAATGTGAGGGTGATGGCGATGACCATCTCACATGAGCTGGGGCATACCGTGGGGTTGAGTCATGACGGACGGATCGATCCGAATGCCGAGGAATACTATGGTGGGCACGGGGCCGGATTGACGCGTTGGGGGCCGCTTATGGGGGCGCCCTTTGGCGCAGCGGTGACGCAATGGTCGAAGGGAGACTACTACTTAGCCAACAGAACCACACAGGATGATCTGGAGGTGATCACACGAACGCAGAACTTTGGGTACCGTGCGGATGAGGTAGGGGACACACCGGCACTGGCGAGCAATGTTTCGGATAACCTTTTTGGCAATGCGAATCAGAGTGGGTATATCACCAGCCCCACCGACAGGGATGTGTTTCGGTTTCAGACTGCTGGCGGAACAGTGAGCTTCAATGGGGCCGCGACAGCTCTGCCTGAGAGTAATTTGGACATCAAACTGCGTCTTTTGCAAAGCAATGGAACGCAGGTGACGGAGGTTGATCCGGTGGCAACGCTGAGTGCCAATTTAGAGACGACACTCACGGCGGGGACTTATTTTATTGAGGTGTCGGGATCGGGCTTCGGAAGTCCGTTGGTAAATCCACCAACGGGTTACACAAACTATGGCTCACTCGGCGCTTACACGCTGACGGGTGCGTTTGCGCCTTTACCGCAGGTGCCCTTGATCACTCAGCAACCGTCGGCACCTGCAGCTGCGGTGTTGGAGGGACGTCCGGTGACCTTTAGTGTCGGCATCATCAGCAATCGAACACCACGATACCAATGGATCAGGATTGTCGGCGGGGTGGAATCAAACATCTCTGGGGCGACGTCGCGCACCTATACGATCCCGGCGGTGAGTGCCAACCACATCGCGGACTACAAGGTTAGGGTGACCAATTCAGCTGGGTTTGTGGACAGCCGCGTGGTGAGTCTGGATGTGTTCTTAAAGCCGAAGTTTTTGACCCAGCCCGCTAGTGGGACAATCAGTGCAGGGGCCCCACTGGTTTTCAGTCCGGTGCTTTCTGGGGACCTGCCGATGACCTTCCAGTGGTTTAAAAACAATGTCTCTATGCCAGGTGCTACGGCGGCGATACTCAACATCCCGGCCGTGCAATGGAGTGATGAAGGGAGTTACAGGTTGGTGGCGACCAATGCTGCGGGAGCTACGAGCAGTGCGACGGCGGTCATCAAAATTGAATCCCCTCCGGTGGTGATACAGGAACTGCCATTGTTAGCGGTGAGGACTGGTTCAAGTGCGAAGCTAAGTTTGCCAGTGAAAGGAAACCCAGTGTTTTTGTATCAGTGGTTGAAGGATGAGACGCCGATTCTGGGGGCGACGAGTGCCACGCTCAGCCTCCGCGGGGATCCTGTGAACACACCAGGGCTCTACAAACTTCAGGTGACCAATAGCTTTGGCGTTTTCACGAGTGCTGGGACCACGGTGGTAGTGGACGACGCAGTGGTAATCACACAGCAACCGATCGGCGCCACCGGCAAGACGGCAGGGGATGCCCATACGATGAGCGTGCAAGTGACGGGCACGCTGCCGCAGTTTCAGTGGCAGTTGAATGGCAACGACCTTCTGGGCGAAACCGGGCCAGTGCTGGTGCTCGATCCATTAACGTGGTTCAACAATGGCAAGTACACCGTGGTGGTGAGCAATCGGGTCAGTCGCGCTGTCAGCCGGGCGGCGACGGTAGCAGTGACCTCAGCGCCAGTCATACTCACGTCGCCTGCGAGCCGAAAGGCCGCCCGTCGAGGAACGACGACATTTTCCGTTAAGGCTCAAGGGACAGGGCGGCTGCGATATCAGTGGTTCAAGGATGGTTTGCCGGTCACCGGAGCTACTGCGGCGTCGCTGCGGCTAACCCGCGTGGATGCGCCATCAGAGGGGGCTTACACGGTGCAGGTGACCAACGGGCTGGGCGATGAATTGAGTGATCCGGGCACGCTCGTCGTGGAAGATGTGCCGGTGGTGGTGGCGAATCCATTGTCCTCAGCCTTTGAGGTGAATAAGGTTTTGAGCTTAGGTGTGAGTGTTGCAGGGACTCCAGCGTTTCGTTATCAATGGCAACGCAACAGAAGGGATCTGCCAGGGCAGACGGGGCAAACACTTGTCATCCCGAGTGCCCAGTTGATTGACAGCGCGCTCTATCGGTTGGTGGTGACCAATGATGTGGGCAAGGCCACGAGCCGTGAGGCGAGAGCGACGGTCATGCTGCCCCCGACAATGACGACCCAGCCGCTGCCTGCCAGTCAGTATCAAGGTTTTAATGCGACATTCACGGTGAAGGCGGGTGGCACCGGCCCCTTCACCTACCGCTGGCGCAGAAACGGGGAGGTGATCAAAACCACCACGACGCCGACTCTTGCACTGACCAATTTAAAGATTGAGCAGGCGGGAGATTATTCGGTGGAGGTGGCCAATGCCGTGAATGCTGTGGTCAGTTCTGTGGTGCCGTTGGAGGTGTTGACAGTGCCCACACCGACAATCACGAACCATGTGCCGAGGCGAGGTCAGGCGGCAGATAAGGTGGCGGTTATTGGGACCAACTTGAGATTTGCGAAATCCGCCACGCTTGCGGGTAGGGCTGTCAGTTTTGTGGTCACCGCGAACAATGATGTGGTGGTGACGAGCCCCAGCAATGCAACCACGGGGAGTGTGCGGATCACGACTCCGGGTGGAGTGGTGACGACCTCTGGAAACTTCACCGTGGCCACCGAATTCCAAAATGACCAATTTGAAAATAGCATTGTCGTCACTACATCTAGCTACTCAATACGAAACGTGAGCACGCGGGACTATACGGCTGAATCGGGTGAGCCTGGCTTTTTCGCTGCGGCGGCTAAATCAGCTTGGTGGCGTTGGACCTGCCCCGTTACGGGGAGTTATGAGATCGATACTGACAGGTCCAGTTATGACACGGTGCTCACGGTTTTTACAGGAGACGCACTGAGTAGCCTCACGCGAATCGCCTCCAACAACAATGCAGGCCCAGGGCAGACTCATAGCCGTGTGGTGGTGAATGGCATTCAAGGTGTGGTTTATCGGATCTCGGTGGACGCCGCTGATCCAGGATCGTCAAATCGAGCGGCTTTGAACATCAAGCGATCGGCAACCACGCCTTTGGCGGGTGATACATTTGAGGTGGCTGACGGCGTTACGGCGGGTGAAACGGTGGTGAAGGCGGGTGGTTGGCAGGGCGTAGGTGAGCAAGCCGCGGTGGTCGTGACGGAGAATGATGGGGATCAGGCCGTGCTGCTCGGTGGTTCAGCGGCACCGGAGGCAGCCCAGATCTGGCACCCTGCGCTAGGGGAGGGGCCGGTGACAGCGGGCGATGTGACGACGGCTTTCAGTGCCAGGATGGTGAGTGACGAGGGCAGTGATGATGGCTTTGCCTGGACACTCTATGAAGCTGGCGGTGTGCCGCTGGCTGCTTTGCGGTTTGCGGCGGAAAACGGGGCACTTCAGGCGGTGAATGCGTCAGGGGAGGCGCTCATGCTGGAGACTGTGTTGGCGAGGGATTGTGAGCACCGGTTTGAACTGACGCTGCATTTGGATGAGGCGACGTGGTCCGCCAGGATTGACGGTGTTTTGGTGCTGGAGAGGTTCCCGCTAGGATGGACAGGGGAAGGCAAGCCTGCGTTTGGAGATGCTTCGGCCTCATGGGTGCCGGGACAGGCGGGGCGAGCTGCCGGGATGGTCTTTGATGACTTTGAGATCACTTTATCAGGGGTGCCAGCAAAGGCTGGCGAATGAGCCTCTAACTCTGTGCCAAAAGCAAAGGGGCTGCCCGGAATCAACCGAGCAGCCCCTTGAGCATCAGTCAATGCAGGCAGAACCGACTTAGCCTTTTTTGTCGAGCGAAAGGATTTTGTAGGAATCTGTGAGCGAGCCTAGGGCCTGGGTAGCGCTGTCTTTGGTGACGTCGTTTTTCTTGGAGACGATGGTGATTTTTTGTTCACCGTCTTTAGCTCCAGGAGTGATTTTGACTTCAGTGATGCCGTCGAGCTTGGCGGTGAGGGCCTCGGTGACATGCTGTTTGCAGGCAACGCAGACGACGCCAGTGATGGTGCCTTCATAAGTGACGGAGTCGCCCGCATGAAGGGTGGAGCCGACCGTGAGGAGGAGGGCGCTGAAGAGAAGACGGAGTTTCATAAATGGAGACAGTTTGAAGGAATATAAAAAAGCACCGGGAGCGTTGTCTTGCAAGACCCGCATCCCGGTGCCATGAAATCAGAGGAGGAAACCCAGGGAATTACTTCTCGAGTTTTTCACCGGCTTTCTTCCAACCACTGATACCGGCGGAGAGGTGCTTGATGTTGGTGTAGCCGAGTTCTTCAGCCTTCTTAGCGCCGGCTTTGTAGGCGGAGCAGGAAGGACCACCACAATAAGCGACCACGAGGGTGCTTTTGTCAGCAGGCAGCTTGGAGGCAAGAGCATCTTTTTCTGAAGCGAAGTCGATGGCTCCTGGAACGCGGCCCGCAGCATAGGAGGAAGAGCCGTTGACGTCGATCACAGCGACTTTACCGTCAGCGATGGCCTTCTTGAGGTCGTCGATGGAGATGTCTGGGTATTCAGCAGCCATGATGGAAGTGGCGGCGAAGAGGGACAGGGCGAGTGCGAGTAGTTTCTTCATGTGTTTGATTGGAGTTTGGTTTTGCTTGATTGCAGTTTGGTTTGTGTGGTTGCGCGACTGCCGAAAAAGGCGCGCTGCGCGGGCGCTGCTCCGGTGAAGGAACAAAGGGGTGTCACAAAGGGGAAACGAATTTTGCAGGCATCATTAGACAGTGACTGGAACGGTTTTATTCCGGGTTTCTTTGCCAAGGGTTAGTAGAACTAGAGAATAACGTCAGAGCATGAGGGTTTTGGTGTGTTTTTTTAGCGCCACCAAGAGGGCAGATCGGGCAGGGTCTCTTTCAGGATGGTGCGGATGGCGAGGCGTTCGGAGACGGGCAGGTGGGACAGGTCGCGTGGGGTGCCGGACTCTTTGAGACCCTGGGCCATCTGAAGGTAAACCCGATCTTTGAGCGCTTTCGGGGCCTCCTTCCAGGAGTCGGTATAGAGCATGTAGGTGCAGCGGTGTTTGAACAGGCGGGTTTTGAGATCGAAGTCTTTGAGGGAGTGACCGGAGCGGGTAGTGATTTTTTTGGATTGGAAGTCGCGAATGAAGTCGGGGTCGCCTTCGATGCCTTTGGCAGGAAAGGGGGCTTCGTTGGCGAAGAGGATGTAGCGGGCGAGCTCGGCGGCTAGGGTGTCGATTTCTTTTTCGGCGTCGGGGGTGAGGCGACCTTTGCCTTCATGTTCGCGTTGGCGGAGGAGGTAGCTCATCTGGAAGAGGCGATTTTCAAAGCCCAGTTGGTGCTCGTGGACGAGATGGGGGAGGATGTCGCTGGTGGAGCGGAGGTGGAGGCTGAGGTCTGAGAAGCGGCCAGGGGAGGCATCGAACCGAGTGATCTTACCGGCATCGGACTCACCGGCGACGTTGGCTTCGTGTTTGGTGAGATTGTGTTTGCCGGTGAGGAGCCAGCCGCCAAAGCGATTTTCCAGAGGGATTTGGTGGCCTTGTTCGTCGCGGCGAAAAGTTTGCAGGCTGGAGCCTGCCATGGAGACGAGGACGGACTCGGCGATGAGGCCGGGGACATAGTTGGTGGCGGTGCCAGCATGGCAGGCGAAGCATCGGGTGGAACGTTCCGGTGTGGGGATGCGACCGGGGGTGAAGCGCTCGTAAACGTAGAACATGGGGCCCATTTCGGGGTCGATGGCGGAGACCTCCACTCGCCCCCCATCGTTGAAATAGAGCGCGCGGGGATTCCGGGGGTTGATGATCTCGCTCTGCAAACTGGTGGCGGAGAAGACCAGGATCTGAGAGCTTTCCGGGATATCGAGAGCTTTCAGGATGGAGACAAGAAACGCGCGGTCAGAGGTAGTGTCGAGTTCGGCTTTGCCAGCATCGAGGTCGAGGTGGAGCTTAGCGAGACGGTCTTTGGGCTTGTGATCAAAGTAGCTGTGCGGTGGTTCGCGGAAGTTGAAAAGGCGCTCGGCGGAAAAGGTCGCTGCAGGTGGGATCAGGCCGGTAAGGGCGAGAGCGATGGCGGCGATGGGGCGGAGGGGCAACATTCTATGAATAAACGCTTGAAGCCCAGGAGGCGTTGCAAAGTGAATAGTAGTGTGAGATGCACGAAAAAGACACCGAGCAAACTTTTGGGAGATCGAGGCCAATAGCTCGTCGTTGTCGAGCTAGAGGTGCGTAGTTTGGTCTCTGATCTCAGCGGGTATTGCTGGCGGTGGATTGCCGAAGAGTTCGGCCACTTTGATTCGGAAAAGGGTAGTCATGACTTGTATCGCGCGATCCCTGGAAACAGGAGAGGCTTTATCCCAGTTGAGGCCACCTGCAAAACCTTCATACGTTTTGTTAAGACCGAAAATTCTGACGCTTGGTGTTTGTTTGCCGGAGCTAGTATCCACACGAATGTCTGATGAGGAAAGGCTAATGGTAAGCGTTCGCCCGACCAAACTTTTAGCCTGATTTAATACAAATCCCCCAGAGGAATTGGCGTCATAGTTGCCAGAGAGTAGCGACGGTGTTAAAACCAAAGTGACAGGTGTTGCTGCCGCCGCCGCGAACTCCTTAGCTTCTTTCACCTCCTGATCAGCCATACCAAAGCTCACTTTGAACTGATAAGGTTCCACTTTGTAGATACAACGAACACCAGCCTTGGCCGCTTCATCCATGACGATAGTCTTCATGATGACGTTACCATTAGGAATCGGTGTCTTGATTGGAGTTCGAAATAGGCCTTCAGGCAGGTAAAGACTGAAATTCGGTTCAATGCGATTGACGAACGTGACGCTGCTGCCGGGGACCAATTGGGTTGGTCGAGACACGCAAGAAGATAGACTGGAGAGTAGCAGAAGTAGAAGGGTGAGCCTAAATAATTTCACGTTTGTAGTCTAAATTTAGGGGTGATTGCCTGTCAATGAGTTTCAAATCTCCTGTTAAGAAATGCTTGCTATGAGTTTGAGTCCCAACAGTTCTAGGCCTGGAGTGGGTCGGCATAGGGCAGGCGTGAGCTGAAAGAATTTTGACTTTATTCTGTGGAACCGAGGACAGAAATCAAAAAGGCTGCTTCGGGCGTTGGTGGTTTGCCAATAGGTGTGGGTTGCCTTGTAAGCGGGGCGTGAAGCTGTTTGGGTTTGTTAAAGTGGTTAAATGCTAATTAAATGCCAGGCATCAAAATGATTGACAGCTTGCGGGCTGGAGTTAGCTTTTTGGGATGAAGAGACGTGGGGTTGCTGAAAATGAGTTGGCGCGTGATGGTGTTGACCCGCTGGTGGGGGTCACTGCGAAGACGTCTTGGTATCCGGCGGCGGGGCGGCCATGGTCGGGGGGACGGCGGCGGATTTTGGGGCCGGGGATGT
>JBIIUD010000038.1:0-9881 GCA_044340175.1 Verrucomicrobiaceae bacterium | reverse complement strand
GGCTGTTGCGACCATCAACTGCATGGTGATTCCAGTGAGTCCCTGAGGTCGAGTCAGAATAGCATTCACGCCACCGACACCATTTGACACCAAGCGAAAGCGATCCTGCGCGGCAGCTCCGCTGGAAGGATTCTCGCCCAGAGCGAACTCCAGTAGATTGGCAGCAGTGTCCCCATCGGGATTCTGCAAAGGTGCGTTCTGTCCGCCCAACGGGTTGGCCAATTGCCAGGCCGCCCAAGTCCCTTGCGCGGACAGCGCCGTCACTTGAACCGAACGACTCCAAGCCGAGGCTCCCATCTCATTTGCCGCTGCAACTTGATAGAAATAAATGACTCCCGGAGCAACGGTATCGTCACGGTACAACAGCACTCCCGCAGCAACCGTACCCACTTCCGTCCATTGAGAACCATTGGTGCTGCGGCGGATCACAAACCGTTCCTCATTGGTCGAACCGCGACTCCAGTTCAGATCGATGGACCCAACTCGAGAGGCTACGGCCGACAGCGACTGAGGCACGGACGGCACGGCCATGTTATTGATCCAGCGCGCCACCAGTGCCACGGCCTCGGCGTGCACGACATTCTTGGCGATCGGTGGCATTTTTTCAGTTCCTAGGCTGGCCATGCGCACATGCAGAAGCGACTGCGCCAAGCTCCCGGGTCGCACCACCTGCCCACCCGCAATGCCGAGCGAGTTCGCAACGGCTCCGTTGAGCAGATTTTGGGCTGCCAGGGGTGTGCTAAAGCGAGTGTCAATTTGCGCCTGAGCGCCACCTGGCAGATGGCAATGCGCACAGTTGGAATCGATGTATGACCGCACCCTCACCTCCAGCGAGGCAGCCTCATCACCTAGAGCTGCGGATTTGAGGAATCCTGACCATTGAGCGGCCGTCAACGTTTGATCAAACATCCCGATCTGGCTCCATACCTGCAGTTGATTCGCCGTCGTGGCCGTTCCTGGGTAGGCATAGTTGCCATTGAGTTGCCAGGTTCGCAGGCCCAGAGCGCCACCCGCTGCCGGATTGTGGCACTGCAGGCAGTCAGCCCGTGATGGGTAGGTCCACGCCTGTGTCCGGCTGCCTCCAGTGCTGGTCGTGATCGCCACATTTTCGACCAACCCTGAAACCATCAAATCCGCGTCACTGCCATCCGCACGCCATTTGTAAGTCACCCCATACCATAAGCCATCGGCCGCACGCACCATGAAGCGTGTCTCGAGTCGCCTCAAAAGCGATGGAACGGCATCATGCACAGGTAGGGCAAAATGCTTGATCAAGACCGTGCCAACAGGGTAACTCCAGGGCGAGGCCGCCTGGAATCCAATCCGCTCATCCGCGGCATAAGGAGCGCCATTGTTGGGCACCGATATCCAACGTTGTTTGACTGCATTGTCTGAAAACAGAGGTGCATTCACCGTATAAGGCAGCACACCACTGGCAGGCTTCAAACTCGTCAAATCCTCAAAAGCACCTGTCGCCGACAGAGTCGCAGGCGGTGGTGGAGCGGGGCGGGTGCTGAGCTTCAGAATGCGCCCATTAAAGTCAAGACTCATCACATAGATTTCCTGCCGGTGATCCAGCCCAAACCCAGCCAGGGTGTAACCCGAGGTACTCGCCACCTGCCTCACCTCCGGCGTGGTCAACCCCTGCCATTTCATCGCCCAGATGCGCCCTGAGGTGTAATCACCAAACACATAGTGCCCCGCCAAGTCTCCCGAATACGCTGACCCACGGTAAACATACCCGCCAATCACACACCGATTCCCATCCGTCTGCGCATACGCAAAGTAGGGGGCGGTGTTGGTGCCAATTAGGGGCGAAGGTTGAGTGTCCGGCCCTGGTGCGGTGCCCTCTTTGAAGGACCACTGATAGTTCGCTCCTTTGGCCAAGACATTGATCTCTTCCATACCCGTCTGCCCCACATCAGCGATGAAGACCGTACCCGTGACTGGATCTGGACTCATTCGATAAGGGTTCCTCAAGCCGATGGCCCAAAATTCTTCCAGCAAACCGCCACCAGCATCCAGCCAGGGATTGTCTCTGGGAATGCCATAGCCTTGACTCAAAGTGGCCGGCCAACCCGCAGGCACTTCACCGCCCGCCTGCGGCTGCCGCCGAATCGGATGACTGCGTGCAGGGTCCTGATTCACATCGATCCGCATTACACCGGAAAATAGCCCTCCATCTCGCTTCTGCGCATTGCCATAGGCATTGTTCAATCCCCCCTCATCCCCCATGCCGACATAAAGAAAACCATCTGTGCCAAAAAACAAATCCCCCTGATTATGCCAGTCATGCTCATCAAACTGGTTGATCAGGATGAATTCCGATGAGCGTCTGATTGAGGTCGCTCCATCCGCCAAGGTGAAACGTGACAATCGGTTGCAGGACTTGCCCGCCGTATCCTCGTTGGAGTCCGGCACAAAATTGTATGCCACGTACACGAAGCCCCTGTTGGGCGAACCCGCCTGACCAAATTCAGGATGAAAAGCAAACCCCAAAAGACCACTGTCGCCCCACCCCATGGTGTTCGCGGTGATGTTGAGCACCTGCGTCTTTGTTGTCACACCCGGATTGTTTTGGAAGGACCAAATATGCCCTTCCCTACCGATCACCCATAACTCCGATGTCGAGCGCGGACGTGGCAGCATTTTGATAGGATTTTGAAAGGTCAGCCCCGGAAAGGCATCTTCAAGGGCGAACCCTCCCGGCGTTCCCGGTGCCGAAGTCGGAAACTTGTTCCCCAGCCATCCCCATATCGGTCTTCGTGCCACCGTTCCCACCTCTGTATCAGGGGCCACGTGTCGATCCGTAAACACATCCACAATCTGCCCATTGAAAGCCCGTGCTCCTACCACCGTGCCTGCTCCACTCAGAAAAACCCCGAAATCAGACCACCGACGCACTTCGTAGCCCGCACGCCCGTTGACGACCGTGGGCGTCAATCCGAAGACTTGACCGTCAATCACTTCCAGTCCCACTAAATCTGGAACATTCGACCGCTCTCCAGCTATCGTCGCCACTTGATAGGTCAAAAACGACGCCACATCCGACCAAAACTTCAGGCGGTAAGTGCGCGCACCCGCCGTTCCCCCCGCCTCCTCCAACACATAAATGCGCCCATTCACATCAGTCGTAATCCCCACGACCCTGCCTGTTTCGTAGCGCGTGATCGCAAATGATCCCGTGTTTTCCACAAATTGGTAAGGGTCCTGCCAGCGATACACATCATACGTGCCAGCGGTGCCCACCCCCGCGTGCAGCGTGATCAGACCTCCCCCCATATCAGTGGTCACACACCGGATGTCAGAGACCGCAGACCCGAGCCGAGTTCCATAGCGGTTGACGGGTTCCCCACCCGCCAAAAAGGCGGCCACGTTTGGCCAACTCACCATCTCGTCGGCCGGCACTCCATCCACCGTCGTCCGCAACGTCACATGAAAGTCCGCCATCAAGGGCAACTGACACAGCAGCACCACCAAAGCAGTCAACAGTTGCCGTCTTCGCTCATTGCCCCGACGGATCAGATGACCTTTGGCGAGTGTCCTGGGAAAGGATAATGGATTCATAAAAACACTTCAATATGGCGACTCAATATTGATATAGTTATAATTTATGATAATTATATTGCGTGCAAGCAACAGATCAAGCTTTTTATTATTTCCATAATATTGACCCTCCATTCCCCCAGGTTTGCCTCTGCCTGGGGTCTGAGCCCTTCCAGGTCTTGCGAGTGCCTCCAATGTCAGAGTTCGCTATTGCAGTGATTGCGGGCAAGCGGCAGACGCAGCCAATGTGGCCAGTCCGCCGCTGGGTGAGGTGACAAGCCTTTCGAGAATCGGTCTGAATGATACCAGCCAAGAGTGGCGGCGTTTGAAACTCAAACTACCGCTTGCCCGGTTGCTCCACCTTCGACTCCACCACCACCGGCAGGTCCTCTTCTGAGGTTGGAGGTCGATGATCAGCTTTTCCCCCACCTTCTTCCACCGGCATGACCTTGATTTCCACATTCACCGGCACCGCGCGCAATCCCTCAATGATTGACGCCAGACGCTCCATCGTGACTTCCGAGAGTGTCGGTTTGGCCACCGCATCCCCAATGCGTTCCAGTCCGGCGTTAAAAGCATTCAACTGCCCCGCGATCCGCCCCATCGGATCATCCTGACCCGCGCCCCCCGTGAGCAAGTTACGACCAAACGTCCGCCGGATCTCCTCCCAGCGCGCCGATTCTTCCGCCTTCAGCCGCCCCGTGATCTCACGCCACTTCAGCAAATTCGCCTCCGCCGCTTGACTTAGCGTCTGGCTCTCCCCGCGATAATGATCTTCCACCAGACCGTCCACCTCTGCCAGTGTCATCAGCGGCTGTACCTTTTCGGTGATGCGATTCATGTTCCGATACGACCCCTGCAACTTGAACGGCGGCTCCGTCCGGTAGGCATCCTCCATCGCCGCACTGCGGATGTACTCCTGGTTCACTCGCAAAATGACTTCCCGCACCCGCAGCAACCGTTCCATCACCAGCACCGCCTCGTTCATTTCATCCGCGCCATGATTCGCCTCAAACTCCACCCCATCCCGACTGCCAGTGATGGCCATCTTCAACGCCGCTAGCGCGTCCTTGTGACTGCGTGACGCGATCCTCGCCAGCACCCGATTGCTGGTCAGCGCGTTCTCGATGTAGCTATCTTTGAACGCCTCTTCATGCCCGCCCAAGATGTCCCCCAGGTTGTACGTATCCGCCCGATTCGCAAGCATGTCCGGCACCTGAAACTTCCCGCCCACCTCCGTGTAGGGGTTCCCCGCCATCACCACCGCCACCTTCCGACCGCGCAAATCATAGGTCCGCGCCACCCCACGAAACACCCCCTCGATCCGCCGCTGCCCGTCACACAGCGGAATGAACTTCTGCAAAAACTCCGGATTGCAGTGCTGGATGTCGTCCAGATATATCATCACGTTGTCCCCCATCTCCAAGGACAGGTTCAGTTTCTCGATCTCCTGCCGCGCGCTCAGGTTCGGTGCCTCCGCCGGATCGAGCGACGTCACCAAATGCCCAATCGCTGGCCCGTTGATCTTCACCAGCGTGATGCCCAGCCGATTCGCCACATACTCCATCAGCGTCGTCTTGCCGTAGCCCGGTGGCGAGATCAGCATTAAGAGGCCCATGCGGTCCGTGCGCGAGTCCTTGCCCACCGCTCCAAGTTGCTTCGCCAAATTCGCGCCGATGATCGGCAGATAGACCTGATCGATCAACCGATTGCGCACAAACGAACTCAGCATCCCCGCCTTAAACTCCTCCAAACGCAACTCCCCGCGCCGCTTCACCAGCACCTCATGTTTGCGCCGAATGAATGCCTCATAGCGCGGCACCACCTCCAGCACATGCCGACTCATCCGCAGCGTGAACTCATGAAAATCCAGCGCCATTCGCCCTTGCTCGATCCTGCCATGCGCTCCCGTCAGCCCCGAAATCTCCATTCGGCTCGCCGCCTCTGCCGCCGCGTTCATCGGTGGTTCATCGCGCAGCACCACCAGCGCCGCCGCCTCGACCAGCACGCCCTCGTCCGCCTCCGACTTCACCCCGCGCAGCCACTCCAGCGCAATTTCAAACGCCAGCCAAGGCCGCGCCTCCAGCGCTGTCAGCATCGCCTCAAAATCCGGTCCCGCTCGTTTCACCAGCAGTTCTTGCCGGAACGACCGCACCATCTCGACCGCCGCTGCTGAGCGCGTCACCGGCAATAGTACCCGTTTCGGACTCAGGGCCATGAGTTCTTCCGCCAGACATTCCGCCACCGGCCGCGCCAGCGCCTCGCTCTCGCCCAAAAGCTCTGCCACCTTGTTCACCAGCGCCGCGTCCATGCCATCACTTGCCACGCCCAGCAGCTCCCGCATCCGGCCCTTCGCCATCAACCGCGCCGCCACCGCCTGCTTCTCCGCACCTTCTTCCCAAGCCTTCCAACACATCAGCGCCCGCCCCCGCGCTAGCGGCGCATGCCGCAGCGCTCCCAGTTCCCTTCGCATCCGCGCCAAAGGGTGCGCAATCAACGCCGCATCATGATCATGCACCCCTTTGGTGTAACCCTCATGAAAACGCTCCGCCATGAAACCCCGAATCACCTCCACCCGCGCCGCTTCATTCGCCGCCAAAAATCCCTGCACCGCCGCCTCCCCTTGCTCCACGAGTTTCTCCACCCACCGATACGCCAGGAACTCCGCACGATACACCGCCCGCGTCTCCGCCACGCTCTCCAGCTCCCAAACGTCCTTCAGCCCCTCCAACTCCGCATCATCCACCTTCTCGTAAAATCGAGTACCCGTCAGATGAAACCATTGCCCACCTTCCTTGGTCAGCATCGTCAACTCCAGCGGCTGCCGATTCACCGTGAACCGATGCTGCCCCAGTTGAATCACATCCCCACCCTCCACAAACAGCTCTGCTTTATCCCGAATCTGCTTCACCGCTTCTTCACGCAGCGTCTTGAAGCGCGTGGCAATCTCATCCGCCCGCACGCTGTCCCCCAGCGCCCGCAGGTCCTCGATCAAATCCCGCGCCTTCACCGCCATCGCGTCCGTGGCCAGGTAGGAATGCGCTTCCTCCGCTGTCTTCAGCGTCGCTAGTCGATTCCGCACACTGGTCAGCACCCGATCCGCCGCCTGCGCCAAAGCCTGACTGCGCCGATTGCGTGCCTCCACCAGCGATTGACGCCGACCATCAAACGCCGCCTGCGTCTCCTCCCGCCGCCGGATCAGCTCCTCAGCAAACCCCTCAAACTCCCCAAACCGCCCCTCCAATTCCTCAATGCGCACCATCATGCGCGTCACCGCTTCATCGCATTTCTCAGGCGTGTCACAGAGCTCGATCTGACTCACCACCGCCTGCTTCAGCAAATTCAATTGCGCGTGAAACTCGGCCGCGCCCTCGCTCTTCGCCAACTCATCCCGCCGCGCCTTCACGAGCGACCGCGCTTGGTTCAGTCGCGCAAATAACGTCGAGATGTTCTCGGTGATGCGCGTCGTCTCCGTCGCATCGCGAATTGTCAACGAACTCACCACACTGATCAGCAGTTCCAGGTCCGTGCTCGTTCCCTTCAACGCCGTATCTAGCTCATCCGCCTCTGTGACCTTCGCCACCTTCTCCAATTGCCCCACCTGCTCCGCGATCTGCTTTTCATACGGCACCAAAGACTCTGGCTTCAGCAAAAATGCTGTGCAGCGTCCACCCAGAACCTCCATCGCCGTCGCCACTTGACCATCCAGCGTCGTCAGCGCCGCCTCATCAATATAGCGCACCTCGCGCGCCGCGATCACCTTGCCGCGCAGTTCCCTCAGCACCGCCAGGCCCTTGACAAAACCGTGGATCTCCCCGTGCTGGGCCGAGTCCGCCTCTCTCACCGCCCGCTGTGTCTCCTCGGTCAAGCCCTTGACTTGATCCTCCGCCACCGCACGCAAGCGTCGCACCTTCTCAAATTCCGCCAGGGCCGACTCCGCCGCGCCTTTGATCAAGAGCAGCGTCTCCTTCAGCCCATGCGCCTCAGGTTTGTCCAACCAGAAATAACTATCCGTGATATCCCCCGTCTGCCTCACCAGCTCCACGTAAAGCCCCGAGTAACTGTCATCCTTTCCCAACAGTGTCACCACCCCGCGACAGTCCGCCATGCAGCGCACGATGTCCGCATTGCCGATCTTCCCCAGCAGCGTGCCCGCATGATCACCCTCCGCTTTTTGATCGGCTAAAAACGGCGTCTGCCACGCCTGCACCGCATGATGTTTCCTCGGCTCGTTCTCGCCATTCAGCACCACCAACTCACCATTTTGGAACAGCGAGAAGCCATGACACACGATCGGTGTCGCCAGCCGCTGCTCCACCAAATTGTAGCTCAGCAGCAGATACGTCCCACTTTCCAAATGATCAAAAACGTAGAGCGTGTCCTCGCCATTGGCCGACACGATCTTTCGCTCAAATCGAAGCGGAGGCAGACCCGTATCAAAGGTCCGCACCTCGCCTGTTTGCAGCACAAAACCACGCGGAAAAAGAATGCCATGTCCATCCGGCAGCAGCACACAACTTTCCGCAATCGCATCCAACCGCTGCACCTCCTGGGTGCGCTGGTTGAACACCAGATAACGCCAGACCTTCTCCTGATACGGCAGCACCTTCATCAGGATGAGGTTGCCCAGGATCGCATACTGATACTCGGCATCGTCCAGGATCTGGTCCTTGTTTTCGACCGGCTCCGAGTAAATGCCCGCACCGCTCGCCGTATTGTCCTCCACCTTCACCGTCAGGTCCCCTCCGACTGTTTCCACGAACACTTTGTCCTCGATCGACACATGCGGATACGACCCGTGCCGATAAGACTCATGCCGCGCCTTCTTCCACTCGAACTCATGCGTCGGCGGGTAGGTGAACTCGTGATCAAACCGATTCCCCAAATACTCCAATGTACCTTTGTCAGCATCCACCCGCCACTTGAAGGCCTTCACCTCCGTCACCTCGCGCCCGACTTTGAAGACCAAGTAGAGCGAGTTCACCGTACGATGAAACTTCAGAAAGCTGGCCGACTTGTAATACTGAAACAGATAATTGAAATCCTCCTCAAACGCCTTGTCCACCAGCAGCCCATCCTTGTTGGGATGGAAACTGTGGTCAGACGGATCGTAGTCGTAGATCGCAAACAAATCTGCCGGCACCAACTGCGACTTCAAACCCAACACCACGTTGTAGCCAAAGATGAATCGCTTTGGCCCGATGCCACTCATGTCGCGTGGCACACAGTTGTTCTCCGTCGTCAACCGTGCCGTCGAAAGCAGATTCGTCTCGATGCCCCCAAAGATCGCCTTCCGATCTGCATTCAGCTTCTCCAACCGCACCCCCAACTCCCCGCCCTGCGCATCCAACCGCTTCCGAATGACCTCATAGGCCCCCGCTTCCAGCTTTGCTTCTGTGGGTATGTCAGACATGAAATAGAATGTTCCGCTCCGTTCGCCAAGTTGGAGTCAAGGCTTTAGCCGATCATTTCGAGCGTCGTGAGACTTGGAGTCTTCGCACACTCCAGTTGACCTCAGACGCCCGACTCAATCACTTCTTCTTCGCCCCCAGCACCGCCGCCGCTGGCTGATCGGCCAGACTGAACCGCGATGCCGCACCGACCAAGCTCTGCAGCTTGCCCAGCGTCGCACTGTCCGGCCCCAGGCCCATCATCTTGCCGAGCAAAGCCGCCACGGTGACGTTCTTGATGTCCTCAGTCGAAACCCCAAACTGATCCACAAGCCCACGCAGTTGCCCCTTGAAGTAATCCGGATCGCCATTGAAGAAAGTCTCCTTCACATCGCTCAGCACCTGACTGTTGGCGACCAACCGATCCACCGCGCGCCCATTGCCAATCGCCTGCGTAATCTTGTCGAAGAACTGGCTTTCGCCCCCCACGATCTCGATCTTCGCGCTCTTCAGCGCCTCGCCCATAACGATGGCCTGCTGCTCGGCGATGTCTTTCTGAATATCGATCTGCCGCAACGCGATCGACTTCTCTTTGTCCAAGTTGAGCTTGAACTCTTCGTGCTCGCGCCCGGCTTCTTCCAGCAGCTTCATCGCCTCGGCTTTGTTGCGAATCCCATCCGCTTCCGCAGCCAGCTTCAGTTGCTGAACTTCGGCATCCACTTGCCCCTGCTTCTGGGAGGCATCCGCCTTCGCCAGCGCCACCTTCGCCTCGCCAAGACCGTCCGCCGCCGCTGTCGCGGTGCGCGCTTCGGCCATGAGTTTTTCGGCTTCGCTTTCCCTTGCCGCCGCTTCTTTCTTCGCCTCCGCCAAAGTGAGAAGCTCCTGCGCCCGCATCTCGGCCGCTTGCTTCGCTGCCTCGGCCGCTTTGGTCTGGTTGAACGCTTC
>JBIIUD010000037.1:0-9907 GCA_044340175.1 Verrucomicrobiaceae bacterium | reverse complement strand
CAACCATCCGGCGGGCGCAGAGATCTCGGGTACGGTTCAGATGGGCGCCGCACCTCGCACATTCACAGTGCAGGACAGCATTGGCGCGGCGATCGATCTGGATGTCAGGGCAAACCTGCTGGGGACCGGTGGGATCATCAAAACCGGTCCTGGAACGTTGGCGCTTGGCGGTGCGAACAACTTTACCGGGGGAGTAGCGGTGAATCAGGGATTGCTGGTGGCCACCAACACCAGCGAGTCGGCGACTGGGTCAGGGCCTGTGACGGTAGCGGGTGGGGCGGCTTTGGGTGGCATCGGAACAATTTCTGGTGCTGTCTCCCTCAGTACGAGTGTTTTCGGAAATGAGGCCGTTCTTGCTCCTGGTAGTCCTATCATTAGCAGTGGCATTGAACTGCTCAACTTGGCGGGCATATTGACCTTGGGCGAATTTGCCATTGTCGATTTTTTCCTCGGACAGACCGGTTACACTCAGCTCAATGTGGGCACGATGGGTTCGGTCGCTAGCAGCACACGATTCAGGCTGAATCTCCAAGACGGATATGTTCCAACGGCCGGGGCCAGTTTCAACTTGCTTGATTGGACAACGAATTTGGGGCAGGGCGACACCAACTGGCTGGACAATTTGATCCTACCTTCGGGGCCATCTTGGTTCACCGCGGATTTCAATACGACAGGTGTCATTAGCGTGGCGGGTGTGGCGCAACCGGTTTCCTTCCTGACCCACCCTCAAGCCCCTGCCCTGCCAGTCAATCCTGGGGATTCGGTGACGCTTTTTGTGACGCTGACAGGCACTGAGCCCTGGCTGCTGCAATGGAAGAAGGATAATGTGGCGATCCCTGGGGCCACAGGATTGAGTTATAGCATCCCTTTTGCACTCGAGGTGGATCAGGCCAACTACAGTGTCGAGGTGACCAATGGCATCGCGACCATCTTTAGCAACAGCACAACCCTGGTCGTCAATGATGCGCCAGTCATCACGGGTCAACCGACCGGGGGCCTGGTCAATCCAGGGGTGACATTCTCCTTCAGTGTTGTGGCTCAGGGAGCCACATTCTTTCAGTGGAAATTGAACGGGGATGACATTCCTCTCGCCACTGAGGCCACCTATACGATTGATAGTGTTACTGAGGCCAACCAGGGCACCTACACCGTGGTGGTCGGCAATCCGGCTGGATCCATCACGAGCGATCCCGTGGAATTTATTGTCAACGATCCAGTGGTGATTCTGACGCATCCCGTGGACAAGTTCGTTCCTCTCGGGACACCGGTGACCTTTGAAGTCGCCGCCACAGGAACAGGGCCGTTGGTTTATCAGTGGCGCAGGAATGGGACGAACATTGATGGGGCTAACCAACCCACCTTGAGCTTGGTCACCGCAAGTAACAACTTGGGTAGCTACACGGTGCGCATTTCAAACATTGTCAATCCTGCGCCTGGGGGAATCATTAGCAATGCGGCAGTCTTGACAGAAGTCGCTGCGCCGGTTTCGATCGTGACTCAGCCGACTCCTCAACTGGTCGCTGTCGGAGGCACCCTGACGTTGAATTGTCAGGCGGTGGGGGCACTGCCCTTGAGGTATCAGTGGAGGCGGAATGGCGTCAATGTAGCGGGAGCGACGAGTTCGACCTTCACCATCAGCAATGTGGCCACCAGCCGGGCTGGTTCTTACACCTGCTTTGTCAGCAATGTCACAGGTGGCGGACCTTCAAATGAAACAAGTCAGCCAGTCGATGTAGGTGTGGTCAATACGGCAGGACGGACTTTGATTCTTCGTGAGGGAACCAACACGACGCTGACCCTTTCAGCGGCAGGTAATGTGTCCTACCAATGGTATAAAAACGCTGGGGCAGGTGAGGTGGAGCTCAATGGGGCTGTGGGCAGTTCGTTGGCGTTGCCAAGCTTGACCTTGGCGGACAAGGCCAACTATTACTGCCGAGTAACCCTTGTGGGGACGGGGCTGACTCTTGATGGGGGCATGAATGATCTGACCGTTTTCAATGCGGCACCGGATATCAATGACTCGGCATGGAACTTCCCAGACACGATTGTCAGTGAGCTGTATGCCTTCAGAATTCCTTTGGCTGATGGTACAACTCCAGGGGTGCCGGATCCTGCAAAGACACCCACGAGGTACGTGGCCACGGGGCTTCCTCCCGGTTTGACGATCGACAACTTTGGTTGGGTGAGAGGCCGGGCAACCGCCGTGAGATACCACCCCAAAGGCCACCCTCAGGAGGGTCAAGTGGCCCCCTATCTAGTGACTGTCACGGCTTCGAACGCGATCAACAAGGACGTCGTCACGCAAAAGCAGCTCATTGTGAACCCTCTCCCTGGGGGGGTGGTCGGTGTGTTTACGGGGTCGATCGCTCGGAATAGGGTGCTGACAGAAGGGACTGCGGGTGGATTGTTCGGATTGGGGGGCCAGATTGACGTGACGACGACTGCTAGAGGCACCTATTCAGGCAAAGTGCTGCTTGGTGTGAAGACCTACAGTTTCAAAGGGGCGCTCAATTCGAATGTGGCGTCGCCTAACCAGTCATCTGTTTCAGTGACGATCAGCCGAGGCAGTGCTCTGGCACCGTTGACTTTGACGTTCACTCTTGATGCGACCGATGACCTGCTGAAGCTGGGGGCCATCACCGACGGGACCGAAACGGCAGCCATCAGTGGGTGGCGCAACAAGTGGGTGAAAACGGCGTCGCTTCCGCTGCCTGCGGCTGCTTATCAAGGTTACTATACCCTTGGTTTGGACATTCCCGTGATTTTGTCCACAACGGCAGCCAATCCTGGCATCCCTCAAGGAAGCGGTTACGCGTCCTTTACGGTTAATGGTGGGACTGCCCGATTGACGGTCTCTGGGCGCACGCCTGACGGTACGGCTTTTTCGTCCGCCACCTTTGTGGGGCCAACAGGGCAGGTCATGGTCTATCGGTCGCTTTATGCTGCCAATGCGCGTGGGTCTGTGCTTGGCCAAATGACGTTGAGCACCGCTTCATCGAATTCGGATAACAGCTTGGTGGGAACGATCAGTTGGTGGCGGCCCGCAACACCCGGCACCACTGCGCGTCTTTACAGGGCAGGGTTTGATCCCATCAATCTGGCGGCGACGGGCAGCCGCTACGATCCACCAGTTTCACCTGGCCTCGTGATGAACATTGCCAGTCAGGCACCTGGGGTTGCCAATGCCAATGTTACTTTTGCGCAGGCCAATATTGAGAGCGCACTGCCGGTGCCGACCTTTCTCAATGTCAATGTGGCCTCCAATCATCGTGCCACTGCGGTAAGTGCCAATAATCGCAGAGTGACCCTCCTGATTACCCCGCGGACCGGTGTGATTAGCGGCAGTTTCTCATTGTCTGAGGCGCATCCAGACGCGGCCAATGGCGGGCGGCCAGCGGTGATCAACCGTGCGGTAAGTTACCTTGGACTTATTGTGAAGGATGGAGTGGGCATTCAAGGGGTGGGTTACTTCCTGCTGCCGCAGTTGCCTGCGACGAAGGACATTCCTGCCACCACGACACCTATTTTGAGTGGCCAGGTGTATTTCGACAAACTTTGATGGCAATCTAGCGGCATTTCGCTGAACAGCGCTTCGGAAAGTCATTTTTCAGATGACAGCCCGTCAACGGCTGCTTAGATGGGCCATGGGCGAAATACCTTCTTTAGCACTCAGTTTCGATGATGTGTTGGTGCTTCCTGGGCTGAGCCAGGTGCTACCATCCGAGGTGCATCTGGGCACCACTCTGGGAACTGCCATACCCCTTCATATCCCGGTTTTATCTTCAGCGATGGACACGGTCACGGAGTCCGAGCTGGCGATTGCTTTGGCGCGCGAGGGCGGGCTAGGCGTGATCCATCGGAATGCGCCGATCGATCATCAAGCTGAGCAGGTGGCCAAGGTGAAACGCTCCGAAAACACGGTCATTCAGCACCCACACAGTGCCCGACCGGAGACCAAGTTGGGGGAATTGAATCGGCTGATGCACGAAAAGGGTGTCAGCGGTTTTCCCGTAGTGGATGCCGAAGGCAGGCTGGTGGGGATGGTGACCAGCCGGGACATGTGGTACATTGAGGACGACAATACCCCAGTGGCAGAGATCATGACACCGTTGGATCGGTTGATCACCGCGGCGCCGAACACGAGTTTTGACGAAGCTTTGAAAATCCTTTACACGCACCGGATTGAAAAGCTGCCATTGGTGGATGCGGGCGGCAAATTGGCAGGTCTGATCACCAAGCAGGACATCATCAAGCGCCAAATGTACACCAGTGCGGCGAAGGACGATAATGGACAACTGCGGGTGGGGGCTGCCGTTGGCGTGGGCGAGGACTGCGTGGACCGCGGTTTGGCATTGAAGGGTGCCGGTGCGGATGCGATTTTCATTGATGCGGCGACAGGGCACACGACGCGTGTGATGCAGGTGGTGGAAAGACTCCGGGCGGCGCTTGGGGATGCTTTTCCGGTCGTGGCGGGGAATGTCGTGACGGCCCAAGGGGCTCTTGATTTGATGGCCGCAGGGGTGACGGCGCTGAAGGTGGGGGTAGGCCCTGGCTCGATCTGCACCACACGGGTGATTTCGGGGGTGGGAATGCCGCAGTTCACGGCGGTTCAGTTGGTGGCGGAAGTTTGCCGTCCCAAAGGGGTGACGGTCATCGCTGACGGCGGTATCCGTTATTCAGGGGACATCGTGAAGGCTTTGGCGGCAGGTGCGGACTGCGTCATGCTTGGGTCACTTTTGGCGGGTACGGCGGAAAGTCCTGGAAACATGGTCAAGTGGCAGGGCCGGACCTTTAAGGAGTATCGGGGCATGGGATCGCTCAAGGCGATGCGCAAAGGTTCTGGGGATCGGTATGGGCAAAACTCGTCTGGCAAACTGGTGCCGGAGGGAGTGGAGGCCCGGGTTCCGTTCAAAGGGCCGTTATCCGATGTCGTGTTTCAATTGATGGGCGGTCTACGCTCCGGGATGGGTTATGTCGGTGCCAATCATCTGCATGAACTGCGCGAGAAAGCGCAGTTTGTTCGGATCACGGCCGGGGGGCTCAAAGAAAGCCATCCGCATGATGTGGTGATTACCGAGGAACCGGTGAACTACGAACCCGCCAGCTGAGCGCCCTTTTTCTTTTTTCCTTTTTTATTCCATGAATGACAACGAAGTTGCCGTGCTCGATTACGGCTCACAATACACACAGCTCATCGTCCGCCGGGTGCGGGAATTGGGGTTTTTGGCCCATTTGTATGCGCCGACGGAGCTTGCCTCATTAAAAAACCCTGGAGCGATCATTTTATCCGGCGGACCCAGGAGCACATCGGAAGTCGATGCGCCCGATGTGGATTTTGAGGCTTTGCAGGCTTTTGAAGTCCCTGTGCTGGGGGTGTGTTACGGCATGCAATTGCTGAACATCAAACATGGGGGCACGGTACGACCAGGGGTGACGCGGGAATATGGCCCGGCGCGATTGGTGGTGAGTCAAGAGGGGTTGCTGTTTGAGGGGATCTCTCATGAATCTCAAATCTGGATGAGTCATTCCGATACGGTGAGTGACCTGCCTGCTGGCGTGAAAGTGATCGCTACGAATGAGGATGGGGTGCCTGTGGCGCTGCAATTTGCCGAACGCTGCTGGGGAATCCAGTTTCACCCAGAGGTGACGCATTCGCACGAGGGGACGCAGATTCTGAAGAACTTTTTGACGCGATCCGGTGCAAAATTGGCGCCCTTCGACATTCAGCAGTTCAAGGCCCAAATGCTGGATCAGATCCGTGCGGATGTGGGTGACAGGGAAGTGGTCTGTGGTGTTTCTGGGGGTGTGGATAGCACGGTCTTGGCTGTGCTGCTGCATCGTGCCGGAGTGAAGCTGCGCTGCATTTACATCGATACAGGATTGATGCGGAAGAATGAGACGGCAGAAGTCATCAAGCAGTTTGGCGAGGTCGGCGTGCCGATTGAAGTGGTGGACGCGAGTGAGTCCTTTCTCGGGAAACTCGCTGGTGTGAGTGATCCGGAGCAAAAGCGAAAAATCATTGGTGGAGAGTTCATTGATCAATTTTGGAGCGTGGCGGAGAACGTGGAACTGCTGGCGCAGGGGACGCTTTATCCAGACGTGATCGAGAGTGCTTCGAGCGGTTCCAGTGCGTCTAAGATCAAGACGCATCACAATCGTGTGGACCGAATTCTGGAGTTGAAGGCTCAGGGCAAGGTGTTGGAGCCGTTGGCGGAATTGTTCAAGGACGAGGTTCGGGCGCTGGGGGCGAGTTTGGGCATCCCCCACGGTGCGCTCTGGCGGCATCCTTTTCCTGGACCGGGTTTGGCTGTTCGGGTGCCGGGTGAATTGACGCCGGAGAAGTTGGAAATCGCCCGAGAAGCCGATGCGATCTTCATTGCTGAATTGAAACGCAGTGGGTGGTATGAGCGAGTTTGGCAGGCGTATGCGGCTTTACTGCCGGTGAAAACGGTCGGGGTGAAGGGGGATGAACGATCGTATGAGCAGGCGATATCTTTGCGAGCTGTGGTGAGTGAAGATGCGATGACCGCTGACTGGGTAGAACTGCCTTATGAGGTCTTGCGGGCCGCTTCGAATAAGATTTTGAATTCGGTCAAAGGCATCAACCGCGTGCTTTACGACATTTCCACGAAGCCGCCAGCGAGCATTGAGTGGGAGTAAAGCTGTAGCTGGCGCCTCCGACCTTTGTCGGAGGTGCAGTGCTTGGATGGTGCTTGCAGTCGGGTCAAGGTGGGCGTTTTTAGGCGCATGTCCTTGATCCGAAAAAGTCGGTTGGCCCTGCGCCATGAACTGGAGTCTCATCCATCGCTGACCCGATTCGGCAGTGGCTGGATCAGTGGTGTTATCGGGTTGGTTCTTGGCATGGGATCACTGGGGCTGGTGCTCGTGATGCGCTTTCCAGGGCTGTTGGGTACAGCTGAACTGACGGCGGTGAGGGAATCAGCATCGTTTCGCTGGATCGTGATGGCACTGATGCTCATTGCTTATTTGAGTTCGTTGTTAAGTCTGGTGCTACGTGAACAAAAGACGCTGGGGGCTATTGGCTTGGCGGTGACCCTTTTGGCTTCTCTTTTGGGGGGAAGTCGAGCCACAGCGGTGATGCCGGATTTGACCCCAGTCTCGTTTGGGTTGGATTTTTTTGTGCTGCGAATGATCTTCACGGGGCTTTTGTTCATTCCCATGGAGAGTTGGTTTCCGCGCAAGCCGGATCAGCCAGTGTTCCGCACGGAGTGGCGTGAGGATCTGTTCTATTTTTTGGTCAGTTCGATGCTGGTGCAGATCATCACGTGGCTGAGCTTCGGCCCTGCGCGGACCTTGTTTGATCTGACATCGGGATGGGCGGCATTTCGTGCTTGGGTGGCCAATGGGCCCTTTGTCCTGCAAGTGGTGGCGATCATGTTGCTGACGGATTTGGTGCAGTATTGGCTGCACCGGGCCTTTCATCGGGTGCCCTTTCTGTGGCGATTTCATGCGGTTCATCATTCGGCCAAAGCGATGGACTGGATGGCGGGAGCGCGGATGCATTTTCTGGAGATCCTGGCGCTGCGGGGGACCACTGTCATGCCGATGATCCTGCTGGGATTTTCTCAGGAAGCTGTGAACCTGTATGTGTTCATCGTGTATTTGTGGGCGACCTTTGCGCATGCGAATATTGGCTGGAGGTTTGGGTGGCTGGATCGCTTTTTTGTCACGCCACGATTTCACCATTGGCATCACGGCATCGAGAAAGAGGCGATTGACGTGAATTTTGCCATTCACTTTCCGTGGCTGGACAAGCTGTTTGGGACGCATCACCTGCCGAAGGATCGCTGGCCTGAGGGCTATGGCATCTCTGGTCATCCAGTGCCAAAGGGATACTGGAAGCAGTGGGGGTATCCGTTCAAACGAAAATGAACACAGTCGGTCGGAGAAGGGTAGGGTAGGATCGGGCTAAAGTCGGATTGGGGGATTCAAGGACCGATATCAGGATAGTGGATGATGAACGCGCTTAAAGCGGAGGCTTCTGTTTGCCCGCCAGGGTTGCATGCGCTTGATGTGGCGGCACGGGGTCCGTTGGCTGTCCTACTGTTGAGCACGGCTATTCTACGTGAATATGGGGGGCGGTTGACGCCGGGGATGTTGAAGGAGCAGCGTGAGGCGATGCATCTTGCGGCGCGGCAGCTTTCAGGGGCGCTTAAGGGTGAAGTGTGTTCTGCTCTTGGATGATATCCTTGTGCTTGGATTAAAGATGGGCTTGGCAAGGGGCTAGGATGCCGCAAAGGTGAGGATTCTGTGGAACAACTGCCGCTTTCCCTTTCCATCGTCTCCTGCAATGAGGAGTCGAACCTTCGTCGGTGCCTTGAAAGTGCGGCGGGCTTGGCGCGGGAGATTGTGGTGGTGGACTCTGGGTCAAGGGATGGAACCGTAGCTGTGGCGCAAAGCTTTGGCGCGCGGGTGGTGCATCAGGACTGGCTGGGCTACCGCGATCAAAAAAATGTGGCGCTGGAGCTGTGCACGCAGCCCTGGGTATTGGCCCTGGATTGTGATGAGGAGCTGTCTCCTGAATTAAGGCAGTCCATTCTGGGGTTTTTTGAAAGGCGTGAGACGGAAATCTACACCGGGGCGGAGATGGCCCGAAAGGTTTTCTTCTTGGGGCGCTGGATCACGCATGGTGACTGGTATCCCGACCGCAAAATCCGATTGTTTTTGCGAGAGAAAGCCCGCTGGGGGGGCAGTCCGGAGCATGATCGGGTGGAGTTGACCGGCGGCCAAGTGAGGCGTCTCAAGGGTGACCTGCATCATTATTCGTTCCGCGATATGGCGCACTACATTTCGAAGATCAATGGCTTTGCCGATGTGTTTTTGGAGCGGCAGAAGGCAGATGGGGCTCGCTGGTCCCTGCCGGCTGCAGTGCTGCGTCCTTGGTGGCGCTTTTTCAGGGCCTATGTGCTCAGGCGGGGTTTTTTGGACGGGTTCCCGGGCTTTTGGATCGCGATTGCGACGGCGTTTTTTGCCTTTGTGCGGTACAGTCGAAAATATGAGCATGACCAGAAGGAGGTGGGTCAGGCATGAAGTTGGGGTTGGTCTATCATCAGTTGGTGCCAGCGGGTGGCTTGGAGAATTATCTGATTGAGTTTTCAAGGCGGCTCATTTTGGCGGGGCATGAGCTGACTTTTGTTACATCAAGGGTCAATCAAGAGGTGGCGGGGAAGCTGAAGGGGGAAATCAAGATGCTGCCGAGATCCAAAGGGTCTGCGTTGATGCGGCTTTGGCAGTTTTCACGCGATGCGGCGCGGGTGGTTCCGACGCTGGGGGTGGATCGTGTGATTGGGTTTGGACACACGGTGCGGCATGATGTGCATCGTGCGGGGGGGGGCTGCCATGCCCGTTATTCTGAGCTGCTGCCTTTTTGGAAACGGTATGCTTTAAAGAATCTGTTGGCCGTGCATTTGGAGCGGCAGCTTTACACTAGCGGCAACACACGGCATTTCGTGACGAATTCCAATCAGGTGACGGCGGAGCTTTCCAACCGCTATGGGGTGAATAGGGAAGCATTCACGACGATTCATACGGCGGTGGAGGGAACGCAATTCAGGCCGGCGGATGATCGTGCTGCGGTGAGGGAGGCGGTATTCAAAGAACTGAAGACCGATGTGGGGTCTCCGGTGTTTTTGTTTGTGTCCTTGAGTCACCGCCGCAAGGGATTGGATGCCTTGCTGGAAGCGTTGGTGATGGTGCCAAAGGCGGTTTTGTGGATCGTTGGTAAGGGGTTGAATAAGGCTTACCTGCGGCGGGTGGAGGAGCTGGGGATTGGGAGTCGAATCAGGCTTGTGTCTGTGACGAACAGTTTGGTGCGGTTGTATCAATCGGCCGACTGGTTTGTGCATCCCACGAAGTATGATGCCTGCGCGAACACGGTGCTGCAATC
>JBIIUD010000080.1:0-8023 GCA_044340175.1 Verrucomicrobiaceae bacterium | reverse complement strand
TCCGCGGCATGGCTTGACCCCGATGCTCCTATGCATTGGCGACAAAACGCTGACATCAGCGGCATCCAAATCCTCACCCTCGGCATCTACATCGAAGTCCTCCAACGCTGGCTTGGCCCCATCTCAGAGGTCGCCGCCCGCGGCCGCGTCGTTATTCCCCAGCGCTCTCAGGACAGCGTCCACATCCCCGACTTCGTCCACGTCAATGCCGCCTTTTCCTCTGGCGTCGAAGCCTCCCTTCAGTTCAGCGGCGTCGCCGCCCACGCCCCGACCGACCGCCTCTGGCTCTACGGTAGCGAGGGCACCCTCAGCTACGACTTTATGACCGACGACGTCTGGCTCGGCCACCGCAAGGGTCCATTGGAAAAACAAACCGTCCCTCCCGACCTCATCCGCGACTGGACTGTCGAAGCCGACTTCATCCGCGCCGTGCGCGACCCCGCCGCCCCACGCCCCAAACCCGACTTCACCGAAGGCACCCTCTACATGCGCGTCGTCGACGCCGTCCACCGCGCCCTTCACACTCGCCAGACCGAGCGCTTCGTTTGACCCACCCCCAAAGAGTTTGTCGCTGACATCCCCTGGGGCTTGGCGATACGTCACCCTCTTCGTCGACTTCTAACCTGGAACCGATTCCGATTCCACGCTCCCGATCCGATCCCTTTCACACGACTGCGTAGGAACGCGGACTTCAGTCCGCAGCGCCCCGCTCCGCAGCCACCGACGTCCACGGTCAACGCCGCCGAAGTCACCCCTTCGCAAATCCCCTCCCCATCCTGTTCCGCCTACCAAAAAACGCGTCATCTGCTCCAGAAGCTTGCATCTGAGTGCCAAATCGAGTCCCGTGCACAACAATCCTCCCTCCACGGCGTTACCCCGCTACAGAACCCCTGCCGGCATGACCATCGACGAAATCCTCTCCGCAGCTCAGCTTCATCAGGCCAGCGACATCTTTCTTCAAGAAGATCTGCCTCCGCGTCTCAAGATCAACGAGCAGATCATGTTCTTTGGAGAAGAACCGGTGAGCTTGTCTCAAATGGTCGGGCTGTGGACGACCTGCGGGGCTGACCCCGCCGTTGACATGGACAAGGACTCCGGCCTCGTCTCCCATGAAGGCATTCGCTTTCGGGTGAATCTCCACCGCGTCCTGGGAAAAATCGGCGCGGTGCTTCGGCGAATCCGCACTGACATCCCACCCCTTGGTATCCTGGGCGCACCGGATTGGCTCCTCACCCGCTGGGCGCTAAAGCCTTACGGCATCATTCTCGTCACGGGCCCCACCGGCACTGGAAAGTCCACCACCTTGGCCGCACTCTTGCAATGGCTGAACGAGAACGCCGCCCGTCACATCGTCACCATTGAAGATCCGGTCGAATACATCTTCACCAACCAGAACTGCCTCTTCACACAGCGTGAAGTCGGGCGCGACACCCCCACTTTCAGCCGCGGACTCCGTGGCGCCATGCGGCAGGCGCCCGATGTCATTTTCGTCGGGGAAATTCGTGACCACGATACCGCCCTCACCGCCCTCCAGGCGTCCGAGACCGGCCACCTCGTGCTCGCCTCCCTGCACTCAGAACGCGTTTCCGACACCATGGAGCGCTTTCTGAATCTGTTCCCACCGGATCAGGTGAACCTCGGCCTCCACCTCCTGGCCCACCAACTCATCGGCGTGCTCTGCCAAAAACTCGTTCCTAAGATCGATGGCAAACTGATGCTGCTCACCGAGTACCTCGAAAACGGCGGTGCCGTGCGGGACTGGATCGCCCGCCGCGACGTGGACCACATCCACGAGTACATGCAACGCGGTAGCGACCCAAACTCTCAGACCTTTCTGCGCAACATTCTCTCCGCTTACGAGAGTGGCCTTATCGACGAAGCCACCGCCATCGTCGCCACAGGCAACGAAACCGAATTCCGCCGCGCCTCTCGTGGCATCAGCTCTTAACAAACCAAACAAACGTTGGCTCGTTTTCCGTTCGTTCGTCTTCCGCGAGTCGATAGATCGGACCAGCGCACACGAAAGCAAAAACTCACCCCCCTTTCCCCCATGCGCCATTACGACCTTATTGAATACCTCGGCCTCGTTGTTGAAAGCGGCGGCTCCGACTTGCACCTCAGCGTCAATGCCCCGCCCTGCATGAGACTGCACGGCGTGCTCCAACCCCTCACAGACGAAATCCTCGACCAGAATGATACCCGTGAGCTTGTCCTGAATGTCCTCAAAGAAAGCCAGCGCGCCAAACTCGAGCACGAGTGGCAGCTCGACTTTGCCATCCAGGTCGAAAACCTCGGGCGCTTCCGGGGCAATGCCTGCTACGTCATGGGTCACATCGAGGCCAACTTCCGCCATGTCCCTGATACCATCCCGACCTTGAGCGAACTTGGCCATGGCGAAACCCTTGAGCGCCTCAGCCGAATCCGAGATGGTCTCATTCTCGTGACTGGCGTTTCGGGCTCCGGCAAGACCACGACGCTCTGCTCCCTCACTCAAAAGATCGCGGCAGAGCGCTCCGCCAATATCGTCTCCATTGAGGACCCGATCGAGTTCGTTTTCTCCCATAGTCGCAGTCTTATCCGCCAGCGCCAAGTCGGCTCTGACACGGTGGATTTCCCCAGCGCCCTGAAAAGCGCCCTGCGCCAGGATGCTGATATCATCGTCATCAGTGAGCTGCGGGATCTTGAAACCATGCGCACCGCCATCACTGCCGCCGAGACGGGTCATCTGGTCATCTCAACCCTGCACACCACCGATGCTACTGCTACGATGACACGCATTTTTGACGCCTTCCCCGACGAGCAACAGGACTACATCGCCGCCCAACTTTCCAACTGCCTACGCGGCGTCATTTGCCAGCACCTGCTGCCGCGTGCGGATGAAGCCGGGCGCGTGCTCGCCACCGAGATCCTCACCCTCAATAGCGCCATGGGCCGCTGCATTCGTGACCGTCGCTTTGCCCAAATGCCAGGCCTGATCCAGATCGGAGCCCAGGATGGCATGCATACTATCGACGACAGCCTGCTGCATCTCCTGGTCAATGACTTCATCCTCCTCGACGACGCCCTTGCCCACTGCCGGGATAAGAATTTCATTCGGGAGAACTTCCATAAATCCATGAAGGATCGGCTCAAAGATCAAAAAGGAAAAAAATAGCATCACAGGGTTGCAATCGACTCTAGCTAACCCTAAGGTTTCCTAAGTCCTTCACACCGCCATGGGTCGAATCCTTGTCTTTCTACTTTTCCTAGGTGCCGGTTACGGCGTATATCAAGTCTTCCTTGATCACAAGGCCAAACAAAAGGACGAGCGGAACATGTGGCCCAACAAGCTGGCCGGACTCATGGCCTTGCATAGCTCCAAGAAACTGCTCAGTGGCGAACTTCTTGGAAGCCAAGAGTCTTTCTTCCAACTGCTCTACATGGCCTATCAAATCGAACAGGACGACTATCCGTTGCTGGATACTCTCAAGCGCGGTGCGTCCCTCTCTGGGGCTGACGCTACCGAAGCGCCACTAATGGCCGCCGCCGTGCTCGACAACCTTACCCGCGCCCGCAGTTTCGGCATTTTCCAAGACCCCGCCAACTTACTCAAACTAGAGCGCGGAGAATCTCCCATCGCCACCGCTCCTGGCTGGGAAGATGAAGAACTCGTCGTAGGCTACAAGATGTCGCCGCTCTTGGGCTCCGAGTTGAGCGCCACCCTACCCAACATGGTCATCATGCCCGAGTCCGTCCGCAATATGCAGACAGACCTCACCCCGCCTGAGGCTCAAACCCTAACTTCTCAGTGGCTCGGTGCCCGCATGATCAGTCCCGAGTGCGCCACCGCCATTCGCGAGAAAATCAAACTCGACTCCAGCCTGCGCTAAGCTCTTCACCCCTCAGGCTCTCGGGTTTGCTCGAAAGTCGGATAAAACAAGCGCTCGCCAAAGGTCACATACTGATCTTCACCCGCTTTGAGGTAGAACTTGCTTTCGCCCTCTCTCGCAGCCTCATCGGTGTAAACGTAAAAGCGTCCCGTCACATCTTTGGCGACCTTCCGCATCCGCCCATCCTTGCGGCGGGTCTGCTGATGCAGTTGGCGGAAAAGCGTCACCGATTCGCCTCCTAAGGTGAACTGCAAATTGCCCTCGAAAAAGTCATTTGCCCCCAGTCCCATCCCTGATTCCAACCGGTAATAGTTTTTGTCTCCCAGCGCGGTCGGATACTCCAGCCAGTCATATTCTGCCCGGTGGACATGGATCCTCCAGGACAGAAGCACCAGGGAAGAAAACAGCAGCGCCCAGGCCATGAGCAGACGTCCAGGAGTGTCCCGGATGAAATTCCCCGCCGCCTCCCGCTCCCCCTTTTGAAGCACTCCGCTCATCCCGGTGGCCACTCAAGTCCGCGTCCAGCCAAAAGATGCACATGCAGGTGCGGTACCGACTCACCCGCATCCCGACCATGGTTGATCACCAGACGGAACCCTTTGTCCTTGCTGTTGACTCCCAGTTTCTCAGCCACTCTTCCCGCTGCCAACAGCAACGCGCCCAACGTTTCCCCATCTTCGTTCACTGCCTCTCCCACACGGGGAATGACCCGCTTTGGCACAATCAATACATGCACAGGTGCCTGTGGCTGTATGTCCCGAAAAGCCACACAGAATTCGTCATCATGCAGCAGTTCTGCCGGTATCTCCCGGTCGATGATCCTCTCAAAAATCGTCTTCTCACTCATCGCGTCATGTCTCCTTCAGAACTTAGCCAAACAGCTCCTGCTGAGCCACATCCCGTGGCCTCCGCTCATCCAAGCCTTTGATTTCATTGATGAACTCGCCCACATCCTCGAATTGACGATAGACCGACGCATACCGCACATAGGCGACGTGGTCGATGCCCTCCAGTCGTCTCATGATCTTCGCCCCGATCACACTTGAGGGGATCTCCCGGTAGCCCTCTTCCTCCAACTCATTGGCAATATCGTCCGCCACCTGCTCCAGCATCTCTAACCGCACCGGTCGTTTTTCACAGGCCTTGGTCAGTCCGCTCATCACCTTCTCCCGACTGAACGGCTGGCGCGCTCCATTCCGCTTCACCACCCGCAATTCCTCACGCTCCACGATTTCATAAGTCGTAAAACGGAACGTGCACTTCATGCACTCACGCCGCCGCCGAATGGCCTGACCATCCCGCGCCTCACGGGAGTCAATGACTCGGTCTTGGGAGCTTCCACATTTAGGGCAGCGCATGGTTAGTTAAAATTCAATGCTTTACCGTGCCCTACATCACGCCTCCCGCAACTGTTTCCCGCACCTCCAAAAAGCAGCGAAACATTTCCACATTCGGGAACGTTCCCATATCTGGAAATGCCTACCCTATCTGCCAACATCTCTTTGAACGAGGATTCCCAGTCCCCGGGAACCGAGCGCACCCTTGCCATTCTCGAACTCCTCGGCCAGCACCGCCTGGGCCTGAACCTCTCTGAAATCGCCCGCGAGCTTGAACTCCCCATCAACACCGTCTCCCGCATCTCCACCACCCTTCAACAGCGCGGCTACCTTCAACGCCGCGAGGACGACAGGCGCTTTGTCCTCACTCACAAACTCTTCGACCTCGCCCGCCCTCAGGTCCGAGAAAAAAGCCTCGTTCTCTGCGCACTTGAGTCCCTCAAATGGCTGAGAGACACAACCGGAGAAACCACCCAACTGCTCGCCACCGTAAATCACAAAGTCACCCTGCTCGAGCAATGCGTCTCCTCACAACCCATCAAAGTGAGCAGCACCATCGGTCTCCAAGTCCCCATGTACTCATGCGCCCCGGGCAAGGCCGTATTGGCCCATTTGCCGCCTGCAGAACTCGAGAGCTTTTTCGCACAGGTCACCCTCAAACAATTCACTCCGGCCACCCTCGCCTCCCGCCATGCCCTGGAAGCTGACCTCCTGAAAACCCGAAAACGCGGCTTCGCCACCGACATCGCCGAAGGCCTCGAAGGCATCCACTGCGTCGCTGCCGCCATTCTCGATGAGTATCGCTACCCAGTCGCCGCTATCACCGTCATGTCACCGTCCTTCCGCGTGAAACGCGACCAATTCGAAAAACTCGGCCACCTCTGCATCCAGGCCGCCCAATCCATCACCCAAAGGCTCCTGGCATGAAACGCATTCTTTTTTCGGCTCTTTTCGTTTCTTTCGGCCCGCTCGTCGCCGCCCCGACAGCCCAACAACTCGAGTTTTTCGAGTCCCGCATCCGCCCCATCCTCGCCCAGGAGTGCTACGAGTGCCACAGCACCGCCACCAAGCAAAAAGGCGGTCTGCTCCTCGACTCCCGCCCCGGCTGGCAAGCCGGCGGCGACTCCGGTGACACCATCAAACCCGGCGACCCCAAAAACTCTCTCCTTTTCCGAACCCTCCGCCACGAGCACGAAGACCTCAAGATGCCCAAAAACGGCGCCAAACTCGACGCCAAGGTCATCGCCGATTTCGAGCAATGGATCCTCGAAGGCGCCCCCGATCCCCGCGATACCCCGCCGAGCAAGGAACAACTCGAAAAAGAAACTGCCTGGTCCGCCACACTCGCACGCCGGAAGGAGTGGTGGGCCTTCCAAAAAATCAAAACTGAATCCTCAAACTTCAAATCCATCGACGACTTCATCGACGTCGAGCTGAAAAAACAAAACCTCCCCACCGCCCCTGCCGCCGATCCCACCACGCTCACACGCCGCATCAGCTACATCCTCACCGGCTTACCCCCGTCGGACTTGTCCGACCCATCAGACCAAATCAACGCCCTCTTAAACTCCCCCGCCTTCGGCGAAAAATGGGCCCGCCACTTCCTCGACTGGGTCCGCTATGCCGAATCCTACGGCTCCGAGGGAGACCCCGCCATCCCTTACGCCTACCGTTACCGCGACTACCTCATCCGCGCCTTCAACGACGACGTTCCCTATCCACAGCTCATCCAAGAGGCCATCGCCGGAGACCTCCTGCCAAAGCCACGCCATAAGAACGGACTCAACGAAAGCGCCATCGGCATCGCTCAACTCCGCATGGTGCTGCACGGCTTCTCCCCCGTCGATTCACTCGATGAAATGGTCACCTTCACCGACAACCAAATCGACACCGTCACCAAGGCCTTCCAAGCCCTCACCGTGAGCTGCGCCCGCTGCCACAACCACAAGTTCGACGCCATCTCCCAAGCCGATTTCTACGCCCTCTACGGCATCTTCACCAGCACCCACCCCGCCGTCATCGACGCCAACACCCCCGGCACCGGCGAAGCCATCCGCACCGAACTGAAAAAGCTCAAAGCTCAGATCAAAGCAAAGCTGATCAAAGACTGGCTCAGCACTCAGAAAGAAGTCCACCATTCCTCTGTCCCCATTCCTCTGTCTTCAAAACCCGCCTTCACCTTCCACGGCCTCCCCCACACCCCGCCCGGCGAATTCACCCTTACCGAACACACCCTCCGCATCCACCCCAGCGGCTACCTCTCCAGCCCTCTCTCCCAGAAAGACCGCGCCGTCCTCGTCACCGACCGCTTTAAAAATCCCGGTGGCACGCTCTGGTTCCGCGTTGCTGGAAACGGCGGCGTGAAGGCCAAATACGTCGTCCAAAATTACCCGCGCACCGGCACCATCCACAAAGCCGTCGAACTCAAAGAGCCCAAAGACGAAACCCTCGGCTGGCGCAGCCTCGACCTCGAATTCTGGAAGGACGACGAGATCTTCCTCCAAGTCACCACCGCCGCCGACATGCCCGCGGAACACAAAGCTGATGCCCCGTCGTGGTTCCTCCTCACCGACGCCGTCATCACGAAGGACAAAACACCGCCCACCTACAAACAAACGTCCAAGCTCACTCCCTCCGAACTCATCTCCGCTTGGCAATCGAACACCCTCACCGATGCCGATGCCGAAGCTCTCGACGCCCTCATCCAATCCAAAAAACTCTCTCTCAACTCCATCACGCCACTCCTCAGCCGCTACCGCGACCTTGAAGCAAAACTCCCAGCGCCCACCCGCGTCCCGGGCGTCATCGAAGCCGATG
>JBIIUD010000036.1:0-10002 GCA_044340175.1 Verrucomicrobiaceae bacterium | reverse complement strand
GCTCTCAAGCAGGGAAGACCCGATTTGCGATTGACCGTGTATGGACCCGAAAAACTCAGGGACCTTTGGTTGTCTCAGCCCGAGGTGGATGCCTATGTGGGCAAAGTTGGAAAGGAAGGCCTCTGGAGCGCTTCCAAACGGCTGCGTCAAACCCATGTTCGATATGATGTCGGCCTGTTGTTCACCAACTCGACACGGTCCACCTTGGAGTTTTGGCTTGCCGGCATTCCGCGGCTTGTGGGTTACAAGGGCTCCATTCGCTCCTGGTTCCTCCATCAGCGATGCCCCGAACCGGCATTGGGTTTGCCTCCACTTCATCACACCGAGAAGTATCTGAAGATCATCGACCACATTGGGGGCGGGATTGCCGACCCATCCTTCCGCGCTCCTGTTAAAATCGAACCACCATCCAAACCACTTGTTGAATCCGAAACGACTGTCCTTCGCCTCGGACTCTGCGCAGGTGCTGAATACGGTCAAGCCAAGCGCTGGCCGTTGGAACGCTATGCCGAAGCAGCCAACCAGATCAGCGCGCGTCTGTCTCGTCCGGTCGAATGGCTTTTCTTTGGAGCTCCAGGGGAAAAACAAATGGGGGAACAGCTTGCCGCTCAAGTGACCGTCGCCCACCGCAATCTCGTCGGAAAGACCTCTCTGGCGGAATTGATCGACGAATTGCGCGCCTGCACTCTCCTTTTGACCAATGACACCGGCACCATGCACATGGCCGCCGCGTTAGGAGTCCCGACGGTCTCCATCTTTGGATCCACTGAGCCCTCGCTCACGGGTCCGATCGGAACCCAACACCATGTTCTGCGTCATCATGTGCCATGCAGCCCGTGCTTCAAACGCACATGTCCTTTTGAACACTATCAATGCATGATGGGCATGCCGGTTGAAAAGGTCGTTGCCGCTGTCTTGGAGGCCTTGCCAAATTAGCTTGGCAAGGACACCCAGATCACAGCCTTCGATGATCTGATCACGCCGTCTCCAAACTTGGGGCCACTCACGAGAGGCGCTCATTCGTGCATCTTGAAATCACACCTGGGAAGGGGATAATGCCCGATAACCGGGCAACATTATCGTTTTATATTCGTTACAAAAACGATGCGATAGTGATGCGCCACACAGATAAAATTCTTGTAGTTTCGTTACCATTGCTCGAGCAAAGCGAATCATTTGCGTGTCATCACTCACGGAAACCCCCGATCATATGGGTGGCGCGCTCCTGGTTTCATTCGGTTTGGCGGTCACGGGCAGGGGTGGACTCAGTCTCGCCGACCATCTGTCATAAACGCTTCAGAGAAGAGAGCGTGGATGCCAGGGGCGCTGCATCGGAAAGAGACGATTTCGCTTTCCGGGATTCAACCCATCCAGTGAGAGCCCATTCAAAACTCCTGTCGTTGTACAACTCAAAGTTCAAATCCATGAAGTCTGACGGATTGGGGTTGGGGTTGGGATCAGAGATGACAAAATCATGAAGGGCAAAATCCTTTTGAGGCTCATCCTTTTGTCCCCAATGATGACGCCGAAGACGAAACTCAAACTCCTTGTTCAGGTCGAGTGCTGCCAGGCACGCTCCATTCTAGCAGGAGTCGCCTCAACAAAAAAACTCCGCGACGTTCCAATTGCAAGGTGCACCCACGCACGAATTGCCGACACCTTTTGGAGACAGAAAAGGAAAGAAGAGGACAGAAACCCTCCCATCGACCGGATCGATCAGGAAACTCGCAGGTGATGAATGAAAAACGATCCGGACGGCTGCGCTCTACGTATTCTATTTTGCATTACATACATTGTAAGTAGTTATGCGAATGGGTACGCGAAGACCTTCATCCGCCTGAAATCAGCTGACTTCATCAGCCTTCCAGTAAGGACTCCAGGTCCGAATCCGAGAGCCCCTCCATCATCGGTGCGCGTTCTTCAATCGTGGCGGAGATTAGGCCTCGCTTCTTTTCCTGGAGCGCGAGAACGCGTTCTTCCACGGTGCCTCGCATGACGAATCGATACGCGTTCACGACACGACCCTGACCAAACCGGTGGGCGCGGTCGATGGCCTGCGCTTCAACGGCCGGATTCCACCATGGATCCATCAAAAACACCTGGTCCGCCTGCGTCAGGTTCAACCCGTAGCCGCCTGCCTTGAGGCTGATCAGGAAAACACGTTTCTGAGGGTCGGTTTGAAACGACTGCACTTCAGCTCCGCGATCTTGGGTGCTGCCATCCAAATACGCGTAGCCGATTTGACGCCCATCGAGGTGCTCTCTCAGCGCCTTCAAATAGGCTACAAATTGACTGAAAACCAGCACCTTACCGCCGTCGGCTAGCGCCTCATCCAATCGCTCATCCAGCGCTCCCCACTTGCCGGATCGCTCACTCAGATCCAAATGAGCGACCTTTTCCTGTGGCAGCCCTGCCAGTCTCACGTCGCAACAAACCTGACGCAGGCGCAACAGAACGGTCAGCATGGTCATTCGTGCGCCGTTTTGCCCGGATCGACGGCGCGCATTTCGAATCTCCTCACGACCCTCTTCCAGAAGACGCCGATAGATTTCGCCCTGGGCGCTGCTCATTTCACACCAGAACACCTGTTCGATTTTTTCAGGCAACTCCTTCAGGACCTCGCTCTTGGTGCGGCGCAGGAAAAACGGACGAATGAGTCGGCGCAATCGATTGGCGGTGGCAATGGCCGCGTCTCCCGGTGACTGCAAGGGTTTCTCGAAACGCTCGGAAAACGATTGCCGATTGCCCAAATAGCCTGGCAGTAGGATTTGAAAAATCGACCAGAGATCACGCACTCCGTTTTCCACCGGCGTTCCTGAAAGTGCCAAACGAGTGCGCAAATTCAGGCTCCGCGCGGCCGCCGCCGTCTCCGTGTCGGGGTTTCGCAGGAAGCTGGCTTCATCGAAGATTCCGAGCTCAAACTTGAGGGTCTGATAATGGGCCAAATCTCTGGAAATCAACGGATACGATGTAATTAACACATCATAACCATCAATTGATTTTAAGGATTCGTGACGCTTCGAACCTTGGACGGCTAGCACCTGTAATTCCGGGGCAAAACGTTCAAATTCAGCCATCCAGTTCGGGATCAAGCTTTTGGGGCAGACCACCAGGACTTTCTCCTTGGAATCAGCGTTTTGCCGCAACACCCACCGGATTAAAGCGATACTTTGTAACGTTTTGCCGAGGCCCATGTCGTCTCCCAGCAGGGCTCCCTGCCCGGCTTCCATTCGTTGAGCCAGCCACGCCACCCCTTCGAGTTGATAGGAGCGCAGCACGCCTCCAAGCGTACCCAGTCGCCGCCTCCACTCGTCGAGATTCGCCTGCTCATCACGGGTCTTGGCTAGCGCTGCCCGCGAAGCGAAAGGCAGGAAGTAATTCTGGTGTGCGGCACTGATGCGCATGCCATCAGGCGTCATCTGAACCGGCACATCCTGAAGCGCTTCCTCAAACTCCTCGCACCGCTCCACATCCAGGACATACTGTCGACCGTCCTTGCCTTTAACCGTGTTCTGTCCAGACCGGATCAGTCGAAGTGTATCGGATCGAGACAGTTGAAAACCGTTACTCGCACCGTACGCAAATGTCATTTGGAGCCAATCCATCCCGGACGAACCAGTGGAGTTACCATGCCTGCTCTCGCCATCGCCTGTAACGGTGGGAGCGATACGCAAAAGGTTCTTTGTGGCCGCTAACCATGAGTCAGAATACGTTACACTATAGTTAGCCTCTAGTTTCAGTAGTTCGGAAGCAAAGAACTGCATGATGCTCCGCTTGTCGTTGAGTTCAAAATCACCCGTCGAGGCAGAAAGCTCGAATCCGGTATCGGTCAGGCGGTTAAAAAGACTCTTTTCGTTTTTCCCGTTACGAACATAAAAAAGGCCTTTTTCGGATTCATCTTCAACGGGAAAATCATCTCTATTGGAGGTGATTTTCCATTCAAACTGCTTGAATCGAGCCAAAACTCTCAGCCGAACAGCTTGGAGGGATCCATGCACTTCGATACACAATTGTGACGCAACGGGAACGACTTTGTAACGATTTATTAGCGATTCTCTGAGCTCAACCTGGAAAATTTCTTCCAGTTCAGCAAGATGAACCACCAGCCACTTCAGGGGACGGGTCACGACTTTCCCGGGGCGAAATTCCAAGAGGAGTTCACCTGTTAAAGCTCCCACTTCGCCCCCCTTCCTGGCATTCCAAGGATGAATGGTGGCAGAGCCAGGGTGATGCAGCCAACCCATCTCTTGACTGCCCCCCAACTTCAAAAGCTGCGGCGTGGGCGACTCGGCAATTCGAAAGGTGACCTCATCTCCTGAAGTCGCTTTATTCGTGCTCCATTCCATTGTGAGTAACGGTCTGATGACAAGACTCGAAACGGATAAGTAACGATGCATTCCGGCTCCTGGTTTGCCAACATAGACACGGGGATGATCCGCCGCCGCTTCCAGGAGGGATCCCAGTTCGCCCGCGGGCAGGGAGAGTGGCGTGTTTTGCAGGGGCGCACCCCGGCTCCTCAGCCATGCCGCCAGTTTGGTGGTCTCCCCTTCCCCAGGGTCCAACTTCAAAAAGGCGGTCGCCGGTTTCGCCGTTCCACTGCCGGATTGGAATAGGACTTCGGGCAGAAACAAAGAAAGCTGCCCGGGAGCTTGGATCGGCTCCAGCGGAGCGACCCCTTGGGTCCGGGGGATTGGCGCGGAGGGCTGCGTTTGGCTGAACGCTGACGGTTCGTTGGGGAGCAGGCTTGCCAAAGCCACTGCGAGCGCGTGGTCACAGATTTGCCCAGTGCGCCGAGCCATCATGCAGGTGCAAAGATTTTCGACATCCGACTTCGACCGAATGCGCAGACCCGAGCTCAATCGGCTCTTTTCACCACCGACGTGGCCCCGCACGAGGTCATGACTGCGTTCGGTGACCTGCACCTTGCCGGCGGCCACGATCATGCGAGCCGCTTTCATGGCCTGCCAACCTCCGATTTCTCCCAACCATTTCTCTGTGATATCCATTTCTTTCTGGCGTGTTGCCGGGTCCTCGTTCACAGTGCCCAGTTCACGGTCATTGTCATTGCATATGCGGATTGTTGCCATAGCCAACCAAAAAGGTGGCGTCGGAAAAACGACGTCCGCCATCAACCTGTCTGCCTGTCTCGCGGCGCGCGGGATTCGCACCTTATTGCTCGACCTTGACCCTCAAGCCAACGCCACCAGCGGCTTGGGCTTGGTGCAGGAGGATCGCGGTAGTCTTTACGCTGCCTTGGTGGAAGGTGAAGATGTCCACAAGCTGATCCGCTCCACCCATCTGAACAATCTGTCGATCATCCGCTCTCACCAGGAGTTGGCAGGTTGTGAGATCGAACTGGCGCAAACCGGCAACCACCTGGCTCGCTTGCGGGAGGTGCTGCAGCCGCTGCGTGCGCTCAGCGTTTTCGACTACGTGGTGATGGACTGCCCGCCTTCCCTGGGTGTTTTGATGACTTCAGCGCTGGCCGCCGCCGATGAACTCGTGGTGCCGATGCAGTGCGAGTACTTTGGTCTCGAGGGTCTCTCAAAGATCGTCCACATCGTTCAGCAGATTCGCGAGTGTGGTGCCAATCCGGACCTCATGCTCGAGGGCATCGTGATGACCATGTTTGATTCACGGGCCAATCTGGGGCAGCAGGTCATCAATGACGTCCGCAGTTATTTTGGTGAGGTTGTTTATGAGACCGTGATTCCCCGCACGATTCGTCTTGGGGAAGCTCCCAGTTTTGGCAAATCAATCATTGAGTATGATCCAGCAGGCAAAGGTGCCCAGGCCTACACCGCTTTAGCCGAGGAGTTCATCCGGCGCCGACAGCCGGCACCGAGTCCGTTGCAATCCTTCGCCGTAAGCCCACCTTAACTGGCCGCCTCGGGCTAGTCAGTAGCGCCGCCCGCATCATTTTGTTGCCACTACGTTGAGCATCAAGTGCGCTGACGTCGTTGGTTTCCAAGCCATACCCCTGCTACCAGCAAGGTTCCCGCAAACCAAAAAGGCCACCACGTTAACGCCTGGGCGAATACCCGCACATCCTCCTGCGCCAGACCTGTTTGCCGCGTGATGAAATGCGTTTGCAGCGCGAAGAGCAATGTCATGAAGCCATAAGCCAAATTCATCGTTAATCCACGAAAGCTCAGTGCCGTAGCCCGTCGCTCAGAGTCGATCACCTCATTCATGTAGTGGGACAGGAAAAACTGCAAAAATCTCATGCACATCACCAGAGGCAAGATGAGGACCACTCCGAGCCAGCCCGGCAGCGCTAGTGCTGCCCCCGCCAAACCAAAGCCCACCGCTACCGCCATCCAGGTAAAGTTAAATCGGGCGCTTCGCCGTATCGATAGCCGCTCCATCAGTCCCGCCGTCATCAACCCCAAAAGCGACATCACCACACCGATGACTCCATACCAGCGCTCCTCAATTTGAACCAACCGGTAATAGTTCGAAGCCACGGTTAAAAACAGGCGGATGATGCTATCAAACACCACGCCCATGACGATCAACCACAAGGCGGCTTGGCTATTCCATATCCATTTCCCGGTTTCCAAGATCCGACTCAGCGCCGCGACCGCCTGATTCTGCCAACCTGCGCCTGATGATTTGGATTTGTCCTCCCCACCTGCTTCTACCATCCCTCTCACGACCAGCACACAGGCAATGGCCGCCAATAAATTCAGGACCAATGGAACTTTCATTGTCACCTCTTTCGGCACTGCTGACATTCCCAGCGCCCCCAGCAAGCGACTGACCACCTCATGATCATAAAGTAAGGAACCGCTGATGGAGGATATCATGAACCCTACAGCGGACCATCGGCTCAGCCGAGCCATCAGTTTCGGCCAAAGCACCCCGCGTTCCGCCTGTGGAAACGAGTCATAGGCCAGCGCTTCGTCGGCACCACTGGCTGCAGCCTCAGCCAGACCACTCAAAATCCGGTTCACCACGAATAAAGCGAGCACCACCTCATGATTGCCCACCGGCATCAAGCACAAGGTCAGCATTTCCGCCACCATCAGCCATGATGCCACCACCACGAGTTTGCGCCGTCCTAGCGTGTCTGCGAGCGCCCCCGACGGCACTTCTGCTAGCACGATCGTGACTGCCCACAAGACGTTCAAGCCAGCAAACTCCCCGATTGTTAAACCCAGGTCCAGAAACAAGACGGTGAAAATCGGATAGTAAAACCGACAATTGAACAGCAATCGAAACCAGATGAAACGGCTCGCATTGCCAGTCAAATCCCTGGCCTCTTCACTCACAGACTTACCCCCTGATAGCCCTGCCTGCGCGCGCATAGCCGGTAGAGGTGAGCGGTCACCTCATGCGCCGCCACCACGCCAGAGCGCGGTAACTGATCAAAATCCCCAATCAAAACCGGCCAATCTGCAGCGTCCTCAGGCACTCGCCCATGGGATCCTCTGACCAAGTTGGCATCCAGCGGAATCAGGTCCATCAACATGCGAAACCCCAGCACCTTGCGCGCCAGTTTCCACGCCACTTTGAGCTTCGGAAACCGCAGTTTGGGATCCATGAAGAGTTCGACGGGGTCGTAGCCGCATTTGCGGTGAATGTCCACGCAGCGCGCATAGTCGGGAGCCCTCCGATCATCCATCCAAAAGTAATACGTGAACCAACTGCGCTCATCTGCAACGGCGACCAAATCCCCTGCCCTCTCATGATCCAGTCCGGCGTAGTATTTTTCGGTTTTACCTAGCACCTTCTCGACCCCAGGCGTTGCCTCTAGCACGGCGAGCACCTCAGGGATCATGCCTGGATCCCGAACATAGATATGGGCCAGTTGGTGATCAGCGATTGCAAAGGCCTTGGACCCACCGAGGTCGATCTGATCCCGGCCCAACTCGTCCTTGATCGATAACCAGCCCTTCTCACGAAACACGCGATTCAAATGCACCGGTTGGTCCACATCCGTGATGCCATACTCAGATAGCAGAACCACCTGAATATTGCGGTGCTCGTAAAAGCGAATCAAGTCGCCCACGACATCGTCGATCTGCTTCAGGTCTGGCCGAATGCGATCCCAGTCGATGCCCACACGCTGGAGATTGTAATCCAAGTGCGGCAAATAGACCAGCGACAGACTGGGCCAGTGTTTTTCCTCCACCCACTTAGCGGCTTCGGCAATCCAGATGCTCGACTTGATGTCGGATCCTGGTCCCCAAAAGTTTCGAAAAGGAAAAGCCCCCAGGTCTTTTTTGATCTTCTCCCGCATTCCCATCGGTTGCGTGTGCACATCAAACACCTTCCGCCCATCCGCAGGGTAGAGCGGTCGCGGCGTGATGGCGTAGTCCGCGCTCGAATACATATTGAACCACCAAAACAGTTTGGCGCAGGTAAATCCAGGGTCTTCACGGCGAAGCATCTCCCAGAGCTTTTCACCCCGGACCAGTTGGTTCGGTTGCTTCCAGAAACGCTGCTCCGCAAAGTCGCGGTCATACCAGCCATTCGCCACCACTCCATGATCCCGAGGCAGCTTTCCCGTCAGATAAGTGGCCTGCGCCGTGCAGGTCACGGCAGGCAGACCTGGTTCAATCCGCGCAAACTTTTGACGCTCTAAAAAATCACGAATGTTCGGCGTAGCACCACCGATCAAGCGGGAAGTCAATCCCACGACGTTCAGAACTGCTGTGCGTTCCATGATGCAACGTCAGGACGACATGAAAACCGTTCCCACAAGGGTGTAAGTCGCTTTGCACACCACGTGTCCCCACTGATCAATCCCGAATGTCGTCTTGCCCTCGCACTTGGCTTGATCCAAACCCCAATGCAAAACAAATTCCACCGCCCCTAATGCGGCAGAACCCGTGATTAACCACACCGCACCCGAATGAATCAAACAGTGTGCCGCCATGCAGTAGACCCAAAGTTCGGGCGGTCTGGCGGGATCTTTGAGCCGCATCAAGAAACGCCTGTTTTTACCAATCGCCAAGTATTCCCCCTGAAGCGGAAAATCTGCCACAGCATGACCAATTACGAGCGCAAAGAATAATTGCACGGCGCAGGTCCAGGTGGGGCAAGGAAATTCAAGCATGATTCACGGACAAAAACAAATCTCCCACCCACACGCAAGACGCGCAAGTGGAAAACATGAGCCCACCCTGCAGAGGGTTGCCGCCATCAGGCCGCGTAAAAGGCGGCCACCTTCTCGTTCACCGCCCGCAGTCGATGCGCCAATGTCTTGCCAATACCAATCAATAACCAGGCCGCAGAACGCGGATATTCATTGATGTATTGTTCAAGACTCGCCGCATCAATCTTCCAAACCTGGGAAAATTCGACGGCAGTCACCGTGGCACTAGCCTTGGCTGGATCGAGCAAATTCAATTCGCCGATGGTTTCCCCCGTTTGAATCGTTCCCAAAAGCACCTTGTGTCCTGCACGCGTTGAAGTGGCATGAAGCTTGCCTGAGATCACAAAGAACAATCCGTTTTGAGTCATGCCCTCCTCAATCACAGGATGGTCAGGATTTGCCGGTAAAAACACGCCGTAGCCGCTCAGGATGTCACGATCCTCGTCTCCGAGGGGTTCAAGGATGCCCAGAGCGGGCAGTTTGGGGGATGAAAAAGAGTCGCTCATGATTGAAACCGAATTTGACCCAGAAAACAGCCCGCCGTCAAGACGGAAGAACACTCAATCCCGAAGAGCCACTGCCGGGTCCACCCGCGCCGCCACCCAGGCCGGGATCAGTGCCGCCAGCACACACAGCACCAATGCCATCCCACAAATCGAAACCAAGTCCGCCGCCACCATTTTTGAAGGGATGCTGGATAGGAAATAAATCTCCTGTGGGAAAAAATCCCGACCCGTCATTTCAGCAATCCACGTCCGCGCGTCATTCCGATAAGCCAACACCACCGCCCCCAGAGCTACTCCCAGTCCGACTCCAAGCACGGCCACCACCAGCGCCTGCGTCAAAAAGATTCCCACCACTTGCCCGCGCCGTGTTCCCAAAGCCGTCAGTATGCCGAT
>JBIIUD010000035.1:0-10026 GCA_044340175.1 Verrucomicrobiaceae bacterium | reverse complement strand
TTTCAAATCGTAGCTCCGCTTTCTCAAGATTCACCTGCTTCCAAGTAAAACCGGCAATGTCTGACAACCTTTGCCCGGTGTATAGACCAAACAAGATCATCGAACGCCATTCCATGTCAGCCTGAGCCAGCACAAGTCGAATCTCTTCCTGAGTGAAAGGGCGGCGTGTATAGCCCCCCTTCTTTTTCACCCTCTCCACGAACTCGGCCGGGTTTTCGGCGATCAGAGCATCCCTTCTTGCCATCTTGAACATCATCCTAGCGCACTTGATATGATGATTTGTGCTGGCGGAAGACAGAGTGGAGTCAAGAGCCTTTCTGTAAGCGATCAGATCTACTCGGGTTACGAATGAGATTTCCTGGTCCGCGCGTTCTCCGAGGAAATCCAAAAATTTAGTGGTGGATGCCTTGTAAAAGTTAATGGTCGCAGGCTTCGTTTCGACGATTTTTTCTGCCAACCAGTTGGTCACATACTCCCGGACTGTCACAGACTTCAACTCCTCCCCAGTAATCTCGCGGTGCAGATCCTGTAAAACACTACGCACTTGGCCAAAAGTCCGACGTTTTCGGGCTGCCTGCTCGAACTGCTCAGCCAATTTCTCGGCCTTCCTTCGGTTCGTCTCTTTCGTGGAGCGCTTTCTTCGCCTCCCATTAAGGTCCGTGAAGCAAGCCGTCCAGTAAGGGGATTGGGGGTGTTTCCAGACAGAGGCCATAGCGAAATAAAAGTAAGAACTTGGGTAAGAACATTCATCTTTGTTTCGGGATGTCCAACGAAACTTTAAAATCGCCCCTTTCCCTGTAATTAAAAGGTTTCTGACATCCATGAACGTCCCCAAACAACCCCTAGGCGAAGCGCGGGTTCGATTCCCGCCCTCGCCTCCACTTCTCACGTGAGATTTCATCACGACCGTAACCGGACTTGCATTGCGGGGAATCAGACTCAAAGCTGACCCTTTCCCCGCGCATCATGTCTGATCTCCCCGAATGGCTCGCCATTGTCATCCTTGGTCTTATTGAGGGTGTCACCGAGTTCCTCCCTATCTCCTCCACCGGCCACCTGCTCATCCCGCAAAATCTCGGCTGGTTGCCCCGGCAGAGTGACCTCTTTGACGTCGTCATCCAAAGTGGTGCCGTCGTTGCTGTCCTGGCCGTTTTTTCCAAACGCGTCGCCCACTTTGCCAGCACGCTCTCGACTCCCACCACGCGTGACTACCTGCTAAAGCTCTTCAGCGCCTTCTTCATTACCGCCGTTGGCGGCCTCATGATCAAAAAGCTGGGCATCGAACTCCCCCATGAGATCGCCCCCGTCGCCTGGGCCACCCTCATCGGCGCTTTCGTTATCTTCGCCTGTGAAGGTTGGAAAAAAGGTCACACCGGCGTCGCCCAAGTCACCTGGACCGTCGTCATCATCGTCGGACTAGCGCAGGTCGTCGCCGCTGTCTTTCCTGGCACCTCCCGCTCCGGTGCTAGCATCCTCGCGGCTATGGCCGTCGGCATGGCGCGCCCAGCCGCCACCGAGTTCTCCTTCCTCCTCGGCGTGCCCACACTCATGGCCGCTGGCGCTTACAAGATCCTCTCCGCTCTCAAGGATGGCACCGCGGGTTCGGAAAACTGGACCATGATCGCCCTCGGCACTTTCGTCTCCGCCGTGTCCGCCTTCGTCGTCGTCCGTTGGCTGATTCATTTTGTGCAAAGTCACACCTTCAATGGTTTCGCCTGGTACCGTCTCATTTTGGGTGCCGCACTGCTTCTCTACGTCTGGACGGGCACCGCCCCTTCTGCCACCGCACACTGAACCCCTCAGCGGCGCCTCACTCCCTGTCATGCTTGATAAGACACGATGGTACATCCGAAGAGCGGTCTTCCGTACGTATCGCTATCTGAAACACCCGCGCCGATTGAAAGCCAGCCCGCTCATGCGCTGGTTTGCGCGTCACTTTTTGGACAAACGCGTCTGGCGTCCTTGTCAGGCCACCTTCGCGGGTGGCTGGGCCGTGGGCTTTTTCGTTTGCGCCCAAATCATGCCAGGCCAACTCCCTCTCGGCATTATCTTGGCGGCCATTTTTCGTGTCAACATCCCCACAGTAATCGTCGTCGCTTGGTTGAGTAATCCCGTTACCTTTGCCCCGATCGCTTACGCTGAAAAAGTCTTTGGAGATTGGCTTCTACCCTATCTCGGCGAGACCGTGGGTCACCTCGTGGAAGGCATGACCCTCAAAATCATTCAATTTGTCGATGGGTTGAACACCGCACTCCCGTCATGGGGACGCATCCCAATGGCTGAAAAAGGGGCGCGGTTTGTTCAGTCCATGCTCCTCGGCGGTCTCATTGGCGGCATTCTCGCAGCCCCGATCGGTTACGCTTTAGGCTGGATGAGCTGGACTGGAGTCGCTAAATTGCTTCGTCTGCCATTGACCAAACGGCTCCACTTGAAACGCCAGCCTGTTCCAGAGACGCCGCCAGCCAGTGAAGATACCCCTTCAGATCACTGAAGTCAGCATCTCCCAGTCATGGCCGCGGGAGATCGCCAATTCCTTCAGCGTTGACTCATTCCTCAGCAGCACCGCCGTAAAAATCGCCTTATCATCGATCCATCCCTCATGCGGCAAGGTGTCTGGGATCAAATCATTGTTCTTCGTCAGGTAGAGCAGCGAAAACGTCACCTCTGCCAGTGCCACCAGGGACACCTCCCGCCGCAGGCCTGCCGCCGCATCCTCCGCCACGTGGCGCAAAAAACGGAATTGATCCAGCATGCCCTCCTCAGGCGACGCCTCCGCCTCCAGTTCATCCCGGATTTTTGGCAGCACCATCATCAACGCATCCAAATCCTCCAGTGTCAGTGTCCTCGCCCCTTCAGTGATGATACGGTCGATCAAGTTCATGGACTGATTAAACGCCGCCCGCTCAAGAAAGTCCAGCCTCTTCATGCATTCCGTCATCTTCTTCTCTCACGACTTACCCCTTTGCTGATCGCTGATTACTGATCTACTGATTCCAGATCACTTGCCCATGAAGCCGTACTACATCACCACCGCCATCGACTACACCAACGCGCCGCCCCACATCGGGCACGCCTATGAAAAGGTGCTCGCCGATGTCATGGCTCGCTTCCAACGTCTCAACGGCCGCGAAGTCTACTTCCTCACCGGCGTCGATCAACACGGTCAAAAAGTCCAAAAAAGTGCCGACGCCGCGGGGCTTTCGCCTCAGGCTTTCGTCGATGGCATCACTGCCCGCTTCACCGCTCTCTGGGACAAATTGAACGTCCGCTACGACGGCTGGGCCGCCACCACTGACGCCCGTCACAAGCGTGTCGTTCAGGCCATGCTGCAAAAGCTCCATGACTGCGGTCAACTCTACAAAAAGAGTTACGCCGGCTTCTACTCCGTCCGCCAGGAGCAGTTCCTCACCGACAAAGAACGCGGCCCCGACGGCAGCTTTGGCGAGGAATGGGGTGAGGTCGTCGAGATCGAAGAAGAAAACTGGTACTTCAAGCTCTCCGACCACGTCGAATGGCTGCAAACCTTCATCCGGAGCCACCCCGATTTCATCACCCCCACCTTCCGCGCAAATGACGTGCTCAATGCGCTCGACTCCTCAGGCAGCCAGGACCTTTGCATCTCCCGCCCCGCCGAGCGCCTCTCCTGGGGCATCCCCCTGCCCTTCGACGAACGCTTCGTCAACTACGTCTGGTTTGATGCCCTCACAAACTACATCTCCTTTGCGGGTTACCTTGCCGAGGAGTGTGGCAACGAAGGCCTTCCCACCTTCACCGACCTCTGGCCTGCGGATGCCGAGATCATCGGAAAAGACATCCTCGTTCCCGCACACGCCATTTACTGGATGACCATGCTGCACGCCCTCGGCTTTACCGACGAGCAAATGCCAAAACTCCTCGTGCACGGCTGGTGGAACATCAAAGGCGCCAAAATGAGCAAAAGCCTCGGCAACGTCATCGACCCCGACGCCCTGGCCGACCAAATCACCCCCGACGGCCTGCGCTATTACCTCATGCGCGACATCGCTACCGGTTACGACTCCGACTTCAGTGATGAGCGCCTCCTCATGTCCTACAACAAAGAGCTCGCCGGAGGCCTCGGCAACCTCTTGAACCGCACCCTCAACATGGCGCACAAGTACCGCGCCGGCGTGCTCACCACCGGCACCCACGACGACGACGAAAACCGCGCCCTAAGAGACACCGTGACCGCTGCGCCCGCCGCCTACATCGCCAAAATGGAAGCCTGGGACATCCATGAAGGCATCGCCGCCGCTTGGAAAATCGTCACCCACGCGAACCAGTTCGTGGACAGCACCCAGCCCTTCAAGCTCGCCAAAGACCCCGCCCAGGCTGAGCGCCTCGACAGCGTGCTGCACCACCTCGCCGAGGCCCTCACTCACGTCAGCGTCCTGCTCAGCCCGATCATCCCCACCGCCGCCATCGAAATGCAAAAGCAACTCGGCTGGACCCCTCCGCTAGGTTTTCAATTGAAAGACCTCGCCTGGGGTTTGCTCCCCACCGATCACTCTTTGAACGCTCCCACCCCCCTCTTTCCTAGGCTCGACCTCCCCGAAGCGTGAAATCCTACCCCTTCACGGCTCTTTGATCTCTGGAATCTCACCACAAAGAGCCAGCGCCTTCAGAGCCTGCATGGTGGCGATGTAGGTGATGTAATGGTAGTTTCCGCGATACAGAGAATGCATCCACCAGCGCCCTGAGACACGCTGTTCTTTCTTCAACCAAGTCACCGCGCGTTGGATCCGCGGATCATCCGCCGGGACATCGCTCTGCCTCATGAGCACCACCGCCAGTGCCGTCATGTAGGCGTCAGTTTGCGGATCGGCTGCATCCGGCAAATGATTGATCAGATTGGCCACGCTCTCACTGATTTCAAAGTGCCAATCATCCAGCGCCGAAAAGTCCCGTGTGCTCCACCCGCCATCCTCATGCTGCTTGGATGACAACAAGCTCAATGCTGCGGCCACTTCTTCTGGAGCCACCATTTCCGGCATGTGATGCGCCAACTGCAGGCGCAGCACCCGGTCAAAGTCGTTCTTCAGAACAGGCGCACGCAGCCAAGACTTAAGTTTGGCGATCTTTGCCTTCAGTCCTTCATCCTGGACACCTTCAATCCATCCTGGGGCGGCGGTGATGGCCCGAGCGGCCTGAAGCGACAACTCAAAGTCCGTGGTGATGTGCGGAATCTCCACCTCCCCATGACTGACAAAGGCCCCGCTGTCCGACTGCCGCTCAAACATGTCGCGGAGGGAGCGCTCAGTGGGTTCGCTCGTTTTGCCAGTGAGATGCTTGTCCCACTCGGCGAGACCCAGCGAACGCCATACGGCCGTGAAAGCTCCCGGCATGTGCTTGTAGCCGCTCTTCGTGGCCGTCTCCTTCACCACTTTGACCTCCTTCGGTACGAACTCAATGAAGTCCGCTACAATCTCCACACTCGGTTTGCCGAGTTGCGGGATCAAACCTGGCCGCTCACTGAGGTATGGTCCCGTCGTGTGGCAGTTCACGCAGCTTTTTTCGCGCACCCATGAGAGAGAACCGTCATCGAGATACTTCACCGCTGCCTGGATCGACTCTGTGCCGAACCGCTGAACGCGCGGTTCATCTGCCGTGGGGAGGCTCACTTTGATATCGCCGGATTCGTATTGAAAGGCGGGCTTCGGTTTCGACGCAGGCGCGGGCGCGGGAGTGGTCGCCGCGAAAAGGACTGAAGGGACGACAAAGACGGCAATGGCGAGTTTCATGCGGCAGATAAACGCTACTGCCACGCAGCACATTGCGTTCAGGAGATCGGTTTTCCATACGCACGCTCCACTTTGGCCACGCGCAGTTGATAATCGGCATACCACATCTTCTTGCCCGTCTCCTGCGCCATGCGGTGCTCCATGTTCGCCTTCCAGTTCGCGATGGCCTGCGTGCTCTCCCAATACGATACCGTGATGCCGAATCCGCCCGCGCCGCGTGCGCTCTCGACACCAAGAAAACCCGGCTGCGTATGAGCGAGTTCCACCATTCGATCGGCCATGTCGCCATAGCCTTGATCGCCCTCCGTACGCTGTGAGGTGAAAATGACGGCGTAGTAGGGTGGCTCGGGGGTTTGAGCGAAGGTATCCATCAAGATCGATCGTTGATGACATCGATTTCATCCCCCACACGGATGACGCCGTCAGTCAAGATGTCTGCCCGCAAACCGCCCCGATCTGCAAGTGGCTTCAACAGCCCTCGGCCGGTCACTTTGTCCAAGTGCGCGCAGGGCGGGCAGAGTCGGATGCCTTCGATGAGCACATCGCCGATGCGGAAGCGCTTGCCGACGAGGTCGTTGAGACGAACGCCTTCGGTCACGATGTTTCGCCTTGCCTCGGCAGCGCTGAGATCGATTTCCGCAAGAACCTCGCCTTCGATCAAAGTGAGTTCACGACCAGGGCCTTTCGGCTCCCAATCCGTGAAAGTGCCGCAGCCTTTAAAATAGCGATCTCCCACCAATCCACGATGGGCCCGCGCCTCCGCCTCGTCCACAAGATGCGGCAAAACGGTCGCCTCAGGGCTGAGGTAAAGGGCGGTGACTCGCGCGGGCATGTCAGGATGATGACCACGGAAAGACCACGCGCAAGGGCCGCCTTCAATCTGCACGCCCCGGATCGGGTGATGCAGGTGTTTCGTGCTTGTTTCGCAGTGCGTTCAAATACGCGTTGTCCGGCGCGGGCTTGATGGGACGCTCGGGGGTGGCGATCATTTTTCGGACACGGTTTTCGCTGCTGGCAATCAGGTCATGGATGATTTCGGCCTCGGGGAGGTTCTTCCAATACTTCATCGGCATCTCGGACTGCATCGCCTTCACCTTCAGTCGGGCCGGATTGAAAATGCTGCGGTAGTAGGTGCGCCAAAGATCGTCATGCGCATCGGCAGCTGGCGCATCCTGGCGGCTCATGCCAGGCATGAAGGTGATGGCTTCACCATCCCAGCTGACGCACTCGTCAGGCGTCAAAATGGACCACTCCATGCTGGCGAAACGTTTCTCGAAAAACGGCGCGGCAAGCCGGGTGATGCGATACTCCGGCTCAAACCAGGCCACAAACTGCTCACGGCCATTTTGCTCATTCACGCCGACCAGACGGAAGCGCACGAAGGCGTGCATCTTGTGGATGTCGCGGCCCACCGCCTTGGCCCAAGCATTGCATTGATGCGTGTCGCGGTCCGCTGGCATAGCAAGCAGGTGCCTTTCTCCGCCGAGCGTCAGACGATAAAGAAGTCGATACAGGATGGCAAAACGGCGTTCGTCAGTGTGAGCACAGACATTGGCGGCGAGACGCAAAAAATCCGCAGGGACCTTCACGGAGGCGTTGGGAGCACTATGGCAGTCGGCGGGTTGCTCGGCGAGCAAGCTGGCGGTTTGTGAAGCGTCCACCCAATCGACGTTTTCCGGCGCCACGCCAAGCCGCAACAGCTCACGAGCCTTGGAGCGCCAAGCTTCGAAGGTGGGTTCGATTTGGGCGGTGACAGACATTTAGTGCTTCTTGAACAGAAAACGGAGGGCCGCGACAACAGCTTTAGCCCATGCTGGCAGACCTTCGTCAGGATCAACCGACCTGGGTGGCGGATCTAGAGGGATGCCCTCCTCCGTCAGCGACTGAGCGAGAAAAAGCCGGTCAGGATTGTCTTTCTCTCGAAGTGTCTGTTTCATCTTCCACAGTGTTTTTTTGGAGGCGAATGGAATTCGAATACCCTTCAATTCATACCAGACCGCATCCTGGATTGCATCCGCATAAGTGACTCCGCAGCCGCTCTTCATCAGATCCACAAGCACCTCGTCACCTATGCGGACCACGCCATACTCTGCCACTTCCCCGGGTCTGACCTGAGCTGCCGCACGATCCGGCAGCTCGCTCAAAACACCAAGAACAATAGCCTCGTTTTCCACTTCTGTTGAGATCAGGAGATCAATGTCCTCCGTGTAACGAGGATAGCCGGACTGAATGATCGCCCAGCCGCCAACAACCACATATTGAGCGCCCGCTTTATTCAAGCCGTCGCAAATGGAAATCAAGTCAACCTCTGTGGGAGGTCTGCTCGTCAGCCTTTCTTCGCTGCCTTGAGTATGTGTTTCCATCTCCATTCATTGGCCTCTTCATGGGTTTTGAATCTGAAGACGCCTCGGGGATAGGGCGTGGAGGTAATGAAGCCTCTCGAAAGTCGCAGAAGCTTGGCATAAGCGGCGAACGGATCGTCTCCAGCATCCTTTCTACCGACCCATTTGCCGATGTCTTCTTCCAGATTGATGACAACTTTCATAGCACAATTCTAATCTCTGAAGCACCGGCCGCAAGCCTCATATCTGGCCACTGAGCGCCATCTTGGCATCCGCAGGGGTGGCGGCAGGTGGCGCGTTGAAGTTGAGTTCAAGCTGGCGCGGGCCGGGTAAGAAATGCTGGCGGAGATCCGAACTCTCCAGCAACGCGGACCGCGGTTGGTGATCGGCGGCGATGATGAAGGGCATGACCTTTTTGAGGTTCACACGCATGCGCTGGAGATCGGCGAGGGTCAGCCGTGACCAGCGCCGCGCGGCGAGAATGCGCGCGACGTTGACGGTGCCAAGGCCCGGGATACGCCATAGCATTTCCTGTGACGCGCGATTGATATCCACGGGAAAGACGGCGCGATTGCGCAAGGCCCAAGCGAGCTTCGGGTCGAGGTCGAGATCGAGGTTCGGGTCTTCCTTTGACAAGAGCTCGCCGACGTCGAAGCCGTAGAAGCGCAGGAGCCAGTCGGCCTGATACAAACGATGCTCACGCACCAGCGGCGGCGGCTTGATCGGGAGCAGCACGCTTGGCTCCGGGATAGGACTGAAGCCGCTGTAGTAAACGCGGCGCAGCCGGCAGTCGCGATAGAGCTCATCTGCGCGATGCAGCACCAGTGCATCGCTCGAGTCATCCGCGCCCACGATCATCTGCGTGCTCTGGCTCGTGGCAAAGACTGGAGCTTTGACCCGTGGACGATTCACGATCTGCCGTGCCTCCTTTTTCGCAGCGACGTTTTCATCAATGCGCTGGCGAATGCCGTGCATCGCTTGCGTCGTGTTGGAGAGATTCTTCTCTGGGGCAAGTCGATCAAGACTCTTCTGCGAGGGCAGTTCAATGTTGATGCTGATGCGGTCTGCGTAACGCCCGGCTTTGTCAATGAGTGCCTGCGAAGCCTCGGGAATGGTCTTCAAGTGAATGTAACCCCGGAAGTGATGCACCTCCCGGAGTTGCCGAGCCACTTCAATGACCTGCTCCATCGTGTAATCCGCACTGCGCACAATGCCGCTACTGAGGAACAGGCCCTCGATGTAGTTGCGCTTGTAAAAATCCAGCGTGAGCTGCACCACCTCCTCCGGCGTGAACCGCGCCCGCTGCACATTGCTGGAGCGGCGGTTGATGCAGTAATGGCAGTCGTAGAGGCAGACATTCGTCAGCAGCACTTTCAACAGCGACACACAACGCCCGTCTGGCGTGTAGCTATGGCAAATGCCCATGCCGCCGGTAGATCCGATGCCCTTCCCATCGCGCGAGTCCTTCCGCGCCGCACCTGAACTGGCACACGACGCGTCATACTTTGCGGCATCAGCCAGGATTTCGAGTTTGCGCGTTAGGTCCATAAGTTCGCAAGAACAGTACCGTGATTACGCTCCTCGTCATGCCGGGATTCGCAATTTTTTGACATCGCAAACCAAGTGGTGCGACCGGCGCGGTCGCAATCTTTTACAGAACCCAGAGCGAGCCAGCGGCTCGCTCAACGAACATGCCCACCCACTACCGCCGCCCATGATTAAAATCCACCGGCTTGACCAAGGTCTGCGCGCCCAGATTCTCTTCGATCTTTGTGTTCTTGCAGCTCGGATCCACCACAATTGAGGCCGGTTTGTTTTGAAAAGTATTGCCAGTGAAAATGAGATCTCGTCCATTGGGTGCAAACGTGACGGCCTCTTTCGGCGCAGCGTCACCGACAATGAACAAATTGTCCTTTACGATCACC
>JBIIUD010000034.1:0-10088 GCA_044340175.1 Verrucomicrobiaceae bacterium | reverse complement strand
GACGATGACTTCGTGCGCCGGGTCTTCATCGACACCATTGGCCTGCTGCCCAGCCTCGCCGAATACGAACAGTTTAAAAACGACACGCGCAGCGACAAACGCGCACGCCTCGTGGACAGCCTGCTCACGCGGCCTGAGTTCACCGATCTCTGGACCATGAAATGGGGCGAGCGGCTCCAGGCCCGCAGCATCGTCTCCGCTTCTGCTTCGCATCAAAAAGCTACTGTGCGCTACACGGCTTGGCTGCATCAACAGATCGAAAACGAAACGCCGATGAACGAAGTCATCCATCGGCTCATCGCCGCAAAAGGCACCTGGATTGAAAATCCCGAGACCAATTTCTACCGCGAGCGCGACCCGAAGTTGCTGATGGAAAACATGTCGCAACTCTTCCTCGGCGCACGCATCCAGTGCGCCCAGTGTCACAACCATCCCTTCGACCGCTGGACTCAAAACGACTACTACGGCATGGTCGCCTTCTTCGCCCGCACCCAGAAGAAGAGCTGCGAGGACATGATGGACGTGCTCGTCTATGAAGCGCCCAACGGCGAGACCAGTCACCCTGTCACGCAAAAGCAGGTCCAGCCGAAATTTCTTGGCGGCGACCTCGTCACCACCGCCGACCGCGAACGCCGCACCGTGCTAGCTGATTGGCTTACCGCACCGGACAATCGCCTCGTCGCCCGCAACTTCGCCAACATCTACTGGCAGCACTTTTTCGGAGTCGGCATCATCGACCCCGTGGACGACGCCCGCGTCTCCAATCCGCCGTCAAATCCCGAACTGCTCGATGCCCTCGCCGCACATCTCGTCGCTGTCGATTTCAAACCCCGCGCCTTCATTCGCGACATTCTCCTCTCCCGCACCTATCAGCATTCGTCGGTGGAAAACGAAACCAATCGCGCCGACACCCGCAACTTCTCTCACTCGTATCCGCGCCGCCTTCTCGCCGAAGTGCTCTGGGACTGCCTCACCCAGGCCACCGGTTACGACAATGAGAAATTTTTCTTCGAACGCCCCGGCACCCGCGCCGTGCAGATCGGTGATGGCGGCATCACCACCACTTTCCTCTCCACCTTTGGTCGCTCAAAGCGCGAGACGCCCTGCACCTGCGAGGTGAAATCCCAGCCCACGCTTTCCCAGGCGCTGAACCTCATCAACGGCAGTAGCGTTACCCACTGCATCGAGCGCGGCAAAAATCTGCCTGCCTGGACTTCGCAGAAAAAAGACCCTCAGCAAGTTATCCGCAGCCTCTACCTCACCAGCCTCTCTCGCCCACCTACCGCCGAAGAAACCGCAGCCTTCACCGAAGTCCTCCGCACCCACAAAGGCGGTGCTAGCGTGGCCTTGCAGGACATCTTCTGGGCTGTCCTGAACTCCAACGAATTCATCTTCAATCATTAAAGTGGCTTCGGCTTTAACCGAATCTCTGAACCCCAATTTAGCTAAAGCAGCATCCACTCTCGCATGAGCCTCATCACTCGCATCACGCTTCTCTCGGTCCTCAGCGCCGCATTCGCGCACACCGAGGAGCCGCGCAATTTTGAGGACCACATCCTGCCGCTCTTGCGGGAGCATTGCGCGAATTGCCACCGGCCGGGCAAGACGCGTGGCGGGCTGGATGTCACCACGATGGAGAAGCTGGAGAAAGGCGGCTCGGCGGGTCCGTCCGTTGTCGCCGGGCTTGCGGAGAACAGCCCGCTCTTCCGCGCCATCGCGCACATCGGTGATGAAGAACCGATGCCGCCGGAGCAGGACAAATTGGCTCCGCACATCCTCGCGGCTTTCAAGACGTGGATTGAAGGCGGGCTCAAACCCAACGCTACCGGCAAAGCCCGCGAAACCCGTGCTGTGGTTCAGCTCACCGTCGATGCCGCTGCGCTCGGTGCGCCCAAGACCGCGCCCGATTTCATCCGCAGTCTGCCGCCTCTCGCGAACACGCCGAAGCTCGTGCGTGCACTGCCCGTGATGGCTCTCGCCGCAAATCCCTGGGCGCCTGTCATGGCTGTGGGTGGGCATGAAGAAACCGTGCTGCATGACCTCACGGATGGTCGCCAAATCGGCGCACTGCCTTTTGCCGAGGGCGAAGTCCGTGTGCTGCGCTTCAGTCGCAATGGTCAGGTGCTGCTCATCGGCGGCGGACGCCCCACCGCTTCCGGCAAAGTGCAGCTCATCGAAATCAAAACTGGCAAACTCCTCACGACTGTCGGCGATGACTTCGATGTCGTGCTTGCCGCCGACCTTAGCCCCGACCAAAGCCTCGTCGCCACCGCAGGCCCCGAGAAGCTCGTGCGAGTCTATCGTGTCGACGATGGCGCGCTTGTTTGGTCGATGAAAAAGCACGCGGACTTCATTACCAGTCTTGAGTTTTCCCCCGATGGGAAACACCTCGCCAGCGCCGACCGCGCTGGCGGCATCTTCATGTGTGAAGCCGCTACCGGCAAAAACCCGCGTCTCGTCGCTGGCTCCACTGAGGCCGTGAATCAGCTCACCTGGCGCAGCGATGCCCGCTCACTCGCCGCCGCGTGTGGCGACGGCCAGGCTTTACTCTACGATCCCGCCACCGCGCGTCTCGTCGCCAAATGGCCCGCGCACGAAGGCGGAGTCCTCAGCATTGCCTACAGCCGCGAAGGCCGCCTCCTCACCGGCGGCCACGACGCTACTGCCCGCCTCTGGGACGAAACCGGCAAGCAAATCGCCCAACTCAAAAACTGCGACACCGCCGCCTTCTGCGTTACCTTCACCAGCACTCAGCATGCCCTCGTCGGCGACTGGTCCGGCACGGTGCGGGAATGGACGCATGAAGGGAAAGAACTTCGTGCTTTAGTTCATACTCATTAACCCATCTCATGACACGCCATTTCTTATTCTGTCTCTCTCTGGTTTTCACGCTGCGCTTGGCCGCTGGTGCTGACGAGTCTGTGAACTACGAAGATCACATCAAACCGATCTTTCGTCAGCATTGCCTGAGCTGCCATGGCGATGACAAGGAGAAGGCGGATCTCAATCTGCAAAGCTATGCCACCACGTTGAAAGGCGGCAGCGGAGGCGTGGCAGTGGTGGCGGGTCGTTCCAGTCAGAGCATGCTCTTGAAGTCCATCACCGATCCCGATGATGAGGCCCGCATGCCGCCGAATAAGCCAGCGATTCCAGCGGAACAGATCGCGCTTATTCAGAAGTGGATCGACTCGGGCCTTCGTGAATCTTCGGGCAGCAAGTCGCTGGTGGCCGAGCGTGACTTGAGCTTCAAGCCAGTGACGAGCGCGAGCGTGAAGCCTGCCACACCGGCCATGCCGGTTAATTGGCCGGAGGTGAAGCTGCCGCCCATGAAGCGTCCGCTGCCAGTGCTGACATTGGATGTGAGCCCTTGGGCACCCTTGGCGGCGGTGGCAGGTCTGGACCATGTGCGGCTGATGAACCTCGATTCGCAGTTGGAAATGGGCCGCCTGCCTTTCCCTGAAGGAGAGCCCCACATGCTGCGCTTCAGTCGCGATGGCGCGCTGCTCATGGTCGCTGGTGGCAGGCCGGTGGAGATGGGTAAGGTGGTGCTGTTTGATGTGGTAACAGGCAAGCGACTCGCTGCCATTGGCGATGAGGTGGACAGCGTGCTTGCCGCGGATCTGAGCCCGGATCAAAAGAGCGTCGTGCTCGGTGGCGCAGGCAAGGTGGTGAAGGTCTATGACACGACAAGCGGCAAGTTGCGCTACAAGATCGATAAGCACACGGACTGGATTCTTACCGTGGCTTTCAGCCCGGATGGCAAGCTGCTCGCCACCGCCGACCGCGCCGGCGGCCTGCATCTCTGGGAAGCTGCCAGTGGCCGAGCGCTGCTGAGTCTCAATGAGCATAAAGCCTCCATCCGCGCACTCGATTGGCGGGCCGATTCCAAGCTGCTGGCGTCTGCGGGTGAAGATGGCCTCATCGTTTGGTGGGATGTAAAGGATGGCTGGCCCGCGATCTCCAAAGCAAACGCGCATCCGCCTGCACGAGCACCAGGAAGCTACGGCAAAGTGGCCAACGGCGTGCTGGCCGCCCGTTTCGATCACGAAGGCAGACTCTGCACAGCGGGGCGCGATCACACGATCCGCCTGTGGGATACCAAGGGCATCGAAATCAAATCTTTCCCCGTCAAGGATGCCCAACCGCTTTGCGCGGCGCTCTCGCACGATGGGAAAAAAATCATCGGCGGCGATACGGCGGGTCAGGTTCATTTCTGGACCTTGGAACCCGCAAAAAAATGAAGCCTTTTTGAAACAAACCTCTTCCCTCATTTAACTTATGAACTCATCCCCATCCCATCCCTTCGGTTGTTCCGGCTTCCGCGCCATGCCACGTCGTCAGGCCATTCATGCCGGTGTGCTCGGCGCACTTGGCCTTTCCATGGGCGATCTGTTTCGTCTACAAGCCGCTGACAAGGCGGCGGTGACGATGGAACCCGGAAAGAAAATCAAAGCCCGGGCCCAGGGGGTGATCCAGATCCATCTCGGTGGCGGGATGCAGCAGCAGGAGTCGTTTGATCCCAAGCCGGAGGCTCCGGTGGACATCCGGGGTTCGTTTGGTGTCACCAAAACGAAGACGGGTGACTGGCTCTCCGACAACTTTCCGCAGACCTCGAAGATCACTGATAAAATCACGCTGCTGCGCAGTATCGTCGGGCGCGTGCCGGATCATGGCATCGCCTCATATCATCTGTTCACGGGTTACACGCCTACTGCGGTGATCGACTACCCGCAGATGGGCTCCATTGTCTCCCATGAACTGGGGCAGCGCGGTGAGCTGCCTCCTTATGTGGCCATTCCGGGGAAGCCTGCTTTCGGTGGCGGCACCGGATTCCTGAGCAGCACGTATGGACCTTTTGAGCTGAATGCGGATCCCGGTGACAAAGGCTACAAGGTGCGTGATTTCTCGATCCCGCAGGGTGTGTCACTGGAGCGCTTCGATCAGCGGCAAACGGCACGACAACTGGTGGAGAAACGTCTGCGCGCGCTGGAGGCCGATCCCGAACTGCTGAACACGATGGATGACTTCTACAAACAAGCCTACACGCTGCTCAGTAGCCAAAAAGCCCAGACTGCCTTCACGCTCGATGGCGTGAGCGATGCCGAGCGCCATCTCTACGGCAGCCACGTCACTGGTCTCAAGGGACCCGATAATAAATTTCATCCCAAGGGCCTCGCCGAGAAGCTCATCGTGGCGCGGAAGCTGGTGGAGTCCGGCGTGCGCTTTGTCACCGTCAACTACGGGAGTTGGGACTGCCATGTGGATGTGAAAAAGAGCACGCTCGACCAGATGCCAGCGCTGGATGCAGGCATCGCCGGTCTCATCACCGATCTCGACCAGCGCGGGCTGCTGGACTCCACCATCGTGTGGGTCACCAGCGAGTTTGGTCGCACACCGAAGATCAACAAAGACTCGGGGCGTGATCATCACTCGCGCTGCTACTCCATGCTCATCGCGGGTGGAGGCTTTACGCGTGGTCAGGTTTACGGGGCCAGCGATGCCACCGGAGCGGAACCCGCACGCGATGCCCTGCCTCTGGAGGACCTGCTCTACACCATCTACCACCAGCTGGGGATCGATGCGGACAAGGAGTTGTTGGCTTTCGGCACACGGCCGATCGAGATGATCCACGGCAAACTCGTTCCCGGACTGCTGGCCTGATCTCATGAAACACTTTGTCCTCATCCTCAGCCTCGCGTTTGCCACCACCTCTCCGCTCAGCGCCATGCTGAAGCATATCGAGCGTGTCACGCCGCGCATCGGCCAGCGCGGAACCACGGTCGAGATCGTCATCCAGGGGTCTCACCTTCAAGACCCCAAAGAGATCATCTTTGACCAGCCCGGCATCCGCGCCATCGACATCCAGCCGATGACTAAACTGCCAAGCATGAGGGGTCTCGCTCATGGCGGGCGCATCGAGCAAGAGGTGAAGTGCCGGTTTGAGATCGCGCCGGATTGTTTGCCTGGCGAGCATCGCTTCCGCTTGCGCACGGCCACGCAGCTCAGCTCGCTGGCTACGTTTCATGTTTCGCCCTTGCCGGTGGTGGATGAGGCGCAGGAAAAAACGGGGAATGACACGCCCGCCACAGCGCAGCCCGTGACGGGCAATGTCACTGTGTGCGGACGGATCGACAGCAGCGCCAAAGGAGATGCGGATGTCTATCGCGTGCCCGCCAAGGGCGGTGAGCGGCTCTCGGTGGAGGTGGACTGCGTGCGCTTGGCCGATGTGCATTATGGCGATGCCGAGTTCGATCTGGCCTTGCGTGTGCTGGATGCCGCAGGCCGAGAGATTGCGTCGAATGACGAAAACCCCCTGCATCTCCAGGATCCGCTGCTCAGCGTGAAACTGCCTGCGGAGACGCAAGATCATGTTTTTGTCGAAGTCCGCCGCTCCGTCTTCATGGGAGGCGATGTCGCGTATGCGCTTCACATCGGTTCGTTTGAGCGTCCTCTGGCCCTTTATCCCGCTGGTGGCCAGCCCGGCCAAAAGCTCGCCGTGAGGCTCTTGGGTGACTCCTTGGGGGAAAAACAAACGGAGATCGCCGTGCCGAAGCAAATCGGCACCTTTGACTATTTTGGTGATGCTCCATCCTCCTTGTCACTGCGTTCCTTTGGTGCCCCGAATGTGCTCGAAGAGGCGCAAGCAGACGAGACACTGGTCCGGCAACTCCCCTCCGCGCTCAATGGCATTCTCGATGCCCCCGGCGACAAGGACGTCTTCCGCGTGAAGGTCAAGAAGGGTGACCGCTATCGCATTCGAGTTTATTCCTCCACCCTTGGCTCGCCGCTCGATCCGGCTTTGAGCATTCGCAGTGCAGGGGATGCCAAAGCCGAGGTCACTGCCGATGATGCCGACATCATGCTCGCGGATCGCGACATTCACGGACCTAATTTCCGCTCCCGTGGCGGCTTGAAGGACGTCTTTGATCCTTCCCTCGTCTGGGAGCCGAAGACGGATGGCGACTACGTCATCGAAATGCGCGATACCAACGGCTTCGGGGCGCCCACCGGCGTCTATCGCATCGAGATCGACACACCGCCGGATACCGTCTTTGCGCTCCTGCGTAGCGCGGCCTTTGACTGGGCTGAAACAGGACGCTTCACAAGCCTCGCCGTGCCGCAGGGAAACCGCTGGACCTTCAATCTCAGCCTGCCTACCGGCCAGGGCTCGCTTTTTAAAGGCGAGATGCAGATCGTGGCCAAAGGCCTGCCCGCAGGCGTCACCCTCACCAGCGGTCGCATCCCTGGTGGCACCTCCTTGTGGCCCGTGCAGCTCATCGCCAGTGCTGATGCAAAACCCAGTGGTGCCGTCATCACGCTCGATGTGCAGTCCGCAGATCCGGCAAAGAAAATCGAGACAGCGTCCATGCAGTGGGTGCCCTTCATCAACCACTCCGGCGGTGATGCGTGGCGTGCGGTGACGACAGACCGCTTCATCATGGCCGTCACCGATGCCGCACCCTTTTCCATTGAGTTGCAACCACCCAGCATCCCGCTCGTGCGCGGTGGCGAGTTGGCCATCCCGGTGAAGGTAACGCGCCGTGCTGGCTTCACCGCACCTATCGAATTCAAATGCGACTTCGCACCCTCTGGAGTCGTGCTGCCACCAGCCGAGACGATCCCTGGCGACCGCAGCGAGGCCGTCCTACGCATATCCGCCGGAACGGAGGCAAAACTTGGCACCGGCCCGCTTTGCATCATGGCCACCACCGTCACCGAACAAAACGCTTACCTCGGCACAGGTGAGACCCGTGTCTCCTCGCAGATCATCCAGCTCACCACCGCCGAGCCCTTCGTCGCACTCGCTAGCGGACCTGCCAGCGTTCGTCGGAGCGGCAGCGCCGAGTATCGATGGGCCGTCACGCCGAAGAGTGCCTTTGAAGGCGAGGCCGAAGTGAAACTGCTTGGCCTGCCGAAGGGTGTCAGCGTCCGCGAGCCACTGCCCCGCATCACCGCCGCATCGAAAGAAGTCATCTTCCAACTGCAGGCCACCGACGAAGCCTTGCTCGGTCCTGTCACTGGTCTCGAATGCGAACTCACCGTGCACACCGCCGGTCAGGAAATCCGCCAGCGCACCGGCAAGGGCAACCTGCGCATTGATCCGAAACTTTAAACCCATCACCACCGATGCATTTGCACCTCCATTACCTCCTTTTCGCCAGCCTCATGCTGCTGAGCGTCCACGCGCCAGCTGAACCTGCCGCGCCCAAAGTTCCTAGCTTCCGCCAGGACATCATGCCCGTGCTTTTCCGCGCCGGTTGCAATGCCGGGACTTGTCACGGTGCGGCGAAAGGCAAGGATGGCTTCATGCTGTCCCTCTTCGGCTATGATCCGGCGGGCGACTATCACCGTATCGTCAACGACATCGCTGGGCGGCGCATCAATACCGCCATCCCGGAGCGTAGCCTGCTTTTGCTCAAGTCACTCGGCAAGGTCCCGCACACAGGCGGCGAACTCTTCACCTCCGACAGTCCGTATTACCGCACGCTGCTCGACTGGATCGCCGCCGGTGCGCCGGATGATGCCCAAAACGTGCCCGATACCACCGGACTCGAAGTCTCCGAGGAACGCTTCGTCTTTGAAGGCAAAACCACCCATGCCCAGCTCCGCGTCCTCGCCCATCAGAGCGATGGTTCAAAGCGCGATGTCACGAACCTTGCCATCTATCACTCGAACAACCCTGCCGTCGCCACCATTGATGAAAACGGCCGCATCAGTGCCGGTGGGGCAGGGGACACCCATGTCTTCGCCCGCTACAGCCGCTTTGCCATTGGCGCCAGCGTCACCGTCCTCAAATCAGACAACTTCGCGTGGCCCAATCCCATCGCACTCAACTACATCGATACTCACATCCACGACCAGTTGCAAAAACTGCGCATCGCCCCGTCCGAGGTTTGTGATGACGAAACCTTTCTCCGCCGCGTCACGCTCGACCTCGCCGCCCGGCCCCCGACACCAGAGGAATACCGCGCCTTCATGGATGAAACCCGTGCCGACAAACGTGCGACAAAAATCGACAGCCTGCTCGCTGATGACGCCTTCGCCGATCTTTGGACCACGCTCTGGGCCGAGCAACTCCGCATCATGGGTGGCAACTACGCCCCCGACGCCACCCACATCAAAGCCGCTGACACCTTTTACGAATGGATCCGCCGTCAAATGCGCCAAGGCAGGCCGCTCAATGAGTTCATCGCCGACATGGTCAACTCTGCGGGTAGTAACCTCAGCAACGGCCCTGTCAATCTCTACACCATGCTCGTCCACAAGCCGCGCATTGAACCCAAACAACTCGCCGCCGACTTCTCCCAGGTCTTCCTCGGCGTGCAGCTCCAGTGCGCTGAATGCCACAATCATCCCTTTGACCGTTGGAACATGAATGACTACTACGGCTTCGTCTCTTTCTTCACCGGCATGGCCCGCAAACCTGGAGCTGAGCCGCGAGAAAAGCGCATCTTCTGGGACAGCACCGTCCCGCCCGCCAGCCACCTCGTCGATGGCCGGCCCATGCCACCCAAGACCATCGTCGCCTCAGAGCCCGTGAAACAGGATGGCGACCCACGGCCCGCCCTCGCCCAATGGCTCACCTCACCGGAGAATGACCTCTTTAGCCGCAACCTTGCCAACCGTGTTTGGGAGCAACTCATGGGCCGTGGCATCATCCATCCCGTCGATGACGTGCGCGTTACCAATCCCCCCGTCAACGAGCCCCTCCTTGCCGACCTCGCTAGCCACCTCGTTGCCTCAAAGTTCAGCCTTCGAGCCCTCGTTCGCGACATCTGCATCTCCCGCACCTATCAGCTTAGCGCCACCCCGAACGACACCAACCGCCGCGACACCCGCCAGTTCTCCCGCGCTTACCTGCGTCGCCTCCGTGCCGATGTCTTCATCGATAGTGTTGTCGCCGTTACAGGCATTCCGCGTGGTTTCTCAGGGTTCCCCCAAGGCACCCGCGCCATCGACTACTACCCGCGCACCAGTGGCGGCACCGAGGGGCCGAACTTCGGCGATGACGTCTTCAAATGCATGGGCCGCAGCGCCCGTGGCAGCGTCTCTTCCACCGAGACCAAAACCGCCCCCACCATCTCCCA